>CAIWCG010000243.1 GCA_903911135.1 uncultured Bacteroidota bacterium | reverse complement strand
CCTACGGTTTCTTCTCGTATCATGTCCAGTCCCGCTATCCGCTGTAGCCGCTGCCTTCCCATTACCGATACAAAGCAGCGGGCTGCCGCTACTATCGGGGCTATGCTTCTATGGCAGGTAGCTTCGAAAAAGCTTTTTATAAGTAACTTGGCTGCGGCGAACAGGCTTTGCCTTTTCGCCGCAGCCCCAAAACCATCGAACGTTCCCAATCAGGTCTTTTTCACTTAAAAATGGCGATTATATTACTTTTAAAACTTTTTAAAATCCGTTTTTAAGCGCTTAAAATCCCAAATTAACGTCTTAAAATCCGTTTTTAAGTCCCTCCCAGCATCTTTTAATCCTTCAAAAACCAATTTTGAACACTCAAAAACCAATTTTAATCCTTCAAAAATCAATTCGAACGTTCGAAAGCAAAATCGAGTGCTTAAAAACCAAAACTAACGACTTAAAAACCGTTTTTAAGCGCTTAAAATCCAAAGTTAAGTCATCAAAATTGGTTTTTAAGCCTCCAACCCCCTCGCTAAGCACTTAAAATCGGATTTTAAATTGTTTGTTCAAGCTTTTTTTTACTTTTGTATCTCCATTTAAAACATCAGAACATGAAAAAATCATTAATTCTAATCCTCCTCCTCACCACCATCACCATCTCCAAAGCAGATAGCTGGGTGCGAAAAGCAGATTTCCCTAATAGTAAGGATGGTCCCTTTTCCTTTTCAATTGGCACAAAAGGCTATACAGGCGGTGGAATTGATTCAAGCACTCATTTGACTAACAGTTTTTGGGAATATTCTCAATTAACAAATACATGGACTCAAAAATCTGATATAGGAGGTCCAGCTAGATATTATCCAGCTGGTTTCGCTATTGGGAATAAAGGATATGCTGGATTAGGCATGGATCAAAGTGCAATAGACCTATTTGATTTTTGGGAATATGATACAACAACAAATATTTGGACTCAAAAATCAAATTTTCCTGGTCAGGCATGCATGTATCCAGTTAGTTTCACAATTGGAAATTTTGGATATGTTTGTACCGGATGGAATAGCCCAAACTATTATCAGGATTTATGGAGGTACGATCCTTCGACAGATATTTGGACGCAAAAAACAAGTATACCTGGACATGGCAGATGGGGAGCGAATGGATTTTCCATAGGTAATTATGCCTATGTTGGAGGGGGGCAGTATGGTACTGACTTAGATGATTTTTGGGAATATAACAGTATAACGGATTCTTGGACACAAAAAGCAAATACTCCCGGTCATCCAAGGCAGGATGCTTCTTCTTTTTTAATTAATGGCAAAGGATATTTAGGAACAGGTGATACGTTGGGATTACATTTTTTAAATGATTTTTGGCAATATGATCCTAATTTAAATCTTTGGATACAAAAAGCAAGTTTTCCTGGATACGGTAGAGATGAAGCCACATTTTTTTCTATTGGCAATAAAGGATATATTGGATTAGGAAGTGGAGGAAGAGATTTTTGGGAATATACACCTGATAGTACTGAAGGCATTCCAGAACTTGCTCAAGAAATCAAAACAAGCCTCTATCCAAATCCCATGCAAGATAAAGCCACGCTTACCATTCTGGGCAGCAGAAAGAATGCCTTGCTTAACATCTATGATATAAATGGCCAAAAGGTACGCTGCATTTCCACCGATAACAGACAAGAAATCATCATCTTCAGGGAAAATCTTGCTTCCGGCATCTATTTCTATAAGCTCACAGATGAGAACAAGACGGTGATAGACACAGGCAAGCTGCTTGTAGAATAAGAAGTGTATTTTTGCCATTCATAAATTTCAATAAATAGAGCAAGCAATGGCAAAACTGTATCTCGTACCCAGCCCCATCGGCAATTTGGAAGACATCACCCTCCGTGCCATCCGCATCCTCAAGGAAGTGGACATAGTCTTGGCAGAAGACACTCGCACCACCGGTTTCCTGCTGAAACATCTTGGCCTTCACAAGAAGATGTTTGCCCATCATCAGCATAACGAACATGCTGCCGTGTCGGAGATAGTGAACATGATTTTGGCCGGCAGCAACATAGCGTTGGTCACCGATGCCGGTACACCCGGCATCTCCGATCCTGGATATCTCGTCATCAAGGAATGCCTTAATAATGATGTTGAAGTGGAATGTTTGCCAGGTGCTACGGCGTTTGTGCCTGCTCTGGTCAACTCGGGACTTCCTTCAGACAGGTTTTGTTTTGAAGGATTCCTGCCGATAAAAAAAGGAAGACAGACCCGATTGAAAGAACTGGCGGAAGAAACCAGAACGATGATATTCTATGAGTCTCCCTTTCGATTGGTGAAGACCCTTGAACAGTTTGCCGAATACTTTGGGCAGGAGCGAAAGGCTTGCGTATCAAGGGAACTGACCAAGATGTTTGAGGAAAACAAACGAGGCACCGTAACCGAACTGGCAGCATATTTCGCCGCCAAAACAGTCAAGGGCGAGATTGTAATTGTAGTAGCCGGCAAGGATTGATTGATCCTGATTCGCTTAGGCTAATGATGCCATATTATTTCAATGAACTTCGGCGAAACCCATAACCATATTGATGAGCACGTTCATGTGTATGGGTTTCGAGAAATAATGGTTTCCACCGGCCTTAAGTGCATCAATGACCATATTGACATCATTGGTGGCGCTCAAGAATATCACTCTCGTATCCTTGAACTGCTCCATCAATCGAATGTTTCTGCACATCTCTATGCCATCCATTTCAGGCATCATGATGTCGATGATGATGATGTCGGGATGATAATCCTCCAAACTCTTCAATCCATCAGCACCATTTAATGCGGCACTCACCTCGAAGCCCTTCTTCCTGAAATTATAGGATAATAATTCCAAGATATCCGGTTCGTCATCCACCAATAAGATCTTTAAATTGTTTGTCATTGCTTTCTTTTTTATTTCAAGGACAAAATTACCACCTGCATGATTCCAAAACATTATGGGTAGATTAAGTTAAGGTTAAGGATTGAGACATTGAATGGTTTAACAATTTCTTAATGTGCACTAATAAATAATAAAGTAATTTTGCATCAAATAAAAACAACATGTCAGAAAACAACAACGCCACGATTCTTTTGGTAGATGATGAACCAGATATCCTTGAGTTCATGAAGTATAATCTAAAGAAGGAAGATTATCATGTAATGACCGCAGCAAACGGAAAAGATGCCATACAGTTGGCAAAGAAACATGTGCCAGACTTGATACTTCTGGACATCATGATGCCTGAAATGGATGGCATAGAAACGTGCAAGCTGATACGCGAAATTCCTGCTTTGAAAGAGACTTTCATCGTATTTCTTACTGCTCGCAGCGAAGATTATTCGCAGATAGCAGGCTTTGATGCCGGTGCTGACGACTATGTTTCTAAACCCATCAAGCCGAAATTGCTTTTGAGCAGAATAAAAGCCTTGTTGCGTAGGAAAAAAGGTGATACTGTAGAACGCAGGTTCACTGCCGGCGACATAGAAATAGACCGTGACCAGTATGTTGTTTTGGTTAAAGGCGTGTCAATGGATTTGCCTCGTAAGGAGTTCGAATTGTTATCGCTGTTAGCCGCCAAACCGGGACGGGTATTTACTAGAGATGAGATATTGAGAGCTGTTTGGGGCAATGATGTTTTCGTTGGCGACAGAACCATCGATGTGCATATCCGCAAGATCAGGGAGAAGATCGGCGAAGACAGCATCAAGACTGTAAAAGGTATCGGATATAAGTTCGAGTTCTAATCTTGACCGTTGAATGGCCTAGTGCAATTCAAGAAGCAAGATTTTATTTCCTAATTTTGTAACCTTAATTCCTAATCATGAGTTCTGGCAATCCTAAATTGATATCCTTTATTTCTGCACTTGCTTTAGGCATCATCACTGTCTTGGCTTTGTTTGCGGTAGATCATGTACCAGGTTCATTTTCCACTATCGACAATTACATCATCGTTTCTCTTGCGGTGTTTGTAGTTTCATTTGTCATCATTCTGATCATCATCGAGGTTTTCATATACAAGAAAATCAAAAAGATAGATGAAATCCTGAACATGCATCGATTGGAATCAGACGGCATTGAAGCAAGAAATGGTGGGGACCTTCTTACCAACATAGTGAAAGAAGTGGAGATAAGGGCGAAGAAAAGGATTGACGAGATAGAAAAGTTAAATAAACTGGAGGTGTATAGAAGGGAGTTTCTAGGCAATGTATCGCACGAATTGAAGACTCCCATCTTTAATATACAAGGTTACATCACCACGTTATTGGATGGTGGCTTGGAAGATCCAACAATTAACAAAGACTACTTGCAGCGTGCCGAACGAAATGTGGAACGGATGATTATGATAGTTGAAGATTTGAATGCCATCACTCAATTGGAAACCGGTGAACTGGTATTGGAAAAGGAACGGTTCGACATCATACAGTTGATAGGTGAAGTCTTCGATTCGCAAGAGCTGAAAGCAAAGGACAAAAAGATAGTTTTCGGATTGCTTAACGACCAGAACAAACCCATATTCGTTAATGCCGACAAATTTAGAATACGACAGGTGTTGACCAACCTTATCGTCAATTCGGTGACCTATGGAAAAGAGGACGGAAAAACCAATATAAAGGTATCGGATGCTGGAAAGTTTGTGCATATTGAAGTTTCTGACAACGGCATTGGTATCGCTCCCCAACACTTGCCGAGGTTGTTCGAAAGATTCTACAGAGTGGATAAAAGCAGGTCTCGAGAACAAGGTGGAACGGGTCTCGGATTAGCCATAGTAAAACATATAATCGAAGCCCACGATCAAAAAATCAATGTGTTAAGTACGGAAGGTTCGGGCTCCAAATTTGCTTTTATGCTCGAAAAAGACGAATTTTGAACCCTCGAACAATCGTTCGGTTTTCAAAATACGTATGAATAAAATTGCAATTTTCGCTTCAGGCGAAGGAACCAATGCTGAATGGATTTTCCGCTATTTCAGGCATAAGGAAGATGTCAAGGTATGCGGTCTGCTTACCAACAATCCTCATGCTCCTGCTTTGGCCAAAGCCTTCAAGTATGGCATACCTTCCGTGATATTCAATAGAGAAGACTTCTATAACTCTGATGTGGTGCTTGACATTCTCCTGAAAAACAAGGTAGATCTGGTAGTCCTTGCGGGTTTCATGTGGCTGGTGCCGGAAAGAATAGTGGACCAATACCCCAATCAAATCATCAACATACATCCTGCTCTGCTGCCAAAGTATGGAGGCAAGGGAATGTATGGCGACAAAGTTTTTCAGGAAGTCCTCAAGAACAATGAAAAGGTGAGCGGCATCACGATACATTATGTAAACAACAAATATGACGATGGCGACGTCATCTATCAGGCTCGATGTAGAATCGACAAGAATGAAACCGTTAAATCCTTGGCCGACAAGACCCATCGTTTGGAACATCATTATTACCCGGTAACCATCGAACGCATACTCAAGGACCATAACAAAATCAAGGCCCTGCTATGATTCACATATTCACCGATGGCTCTGCACGGGGCAATCCAGGTCCGGGAGGATACGGCATCATCCTTAAATCAGGCCCACATTACAAGGAGCTTTCCCAAGGATTTCGCCACACCACCAACAACCGCATGGAACTGTTGAGCGTCATCGTAGCTTTGGAAACCATCAAGACCGAAGGGCAGGAAGTCCTCATCACCTCCGATTCGAAATACGTGGTCGATGCCATCGAAAAACGCTGGGTCTTTGGGTGGCAGAAAAAGGGATTCGTGGGCAAAAAGAACCCCGACCTATGGCGCCGTTTCCTCCTCGTCTATCCCAAGCACAAGGTAAAATTCAAATGGATAAGAGGCCACAATCTGCATCCCGAAAACGAACGTTGTGATGAACTGGCCGTAGCCGCAGCTACTGGAGGCCATCTCCTCATCGACACAGGATATGAAGCCGAAATAAAAGCCCAGAAGCTATTATAAACTTCTTAACTTCTCCTAATTCCTAATTTATAATTCCTAATTCTTTTACGGAGCCCATATCCTCTTCTCGTCCCATCTGCGTCCCGCTATCCGCTGTAGCCGCTGCATCCTCATTACCGAAACAAAGCAGCGGGCTGCCGCTACTATCGGGGCTATGCTTTGATGGCAGGTAGCTTCGAAT
>CAIWCG010000242.1 GCA_903911135.1 uncultured Bacteroidota bacterium | reverse complement strand
CAGTTTGGTGTAATTGCATACGCAATTTTGATGCTTTTTCCCGTTCATGAAACAGCTATATCTAAAATGTTTTCTAAAGCCGGTTGTTAATCTGGCCTGGAAAAGTTACCGGAGTATTGTTATATAGAACTAAAAGATTCTATTTTCAATAATGAGAATGCAAGCAAAATAACCCATCTGCAGATGCAATATGATTTTGATAAAAATGCGGTCATTCAAAAGGCTTCACAAGATAAGAAAGATGCTTTGCACACGCTAACTAATAAAATTTTCATTATAGGATTATTGGTGCTTTTTGCCCTTGCCATATTTATTTTCGGTAGGTATAAAATCATCGATTATCAGAAGGAAATCATCCAGATTGAGAAGGATCGTTCAGATAATCTCTTGTTGAATATTCTTCCAGTACAAATTGCCAAAAAGCTAAAGGAGGATGGGAAGGCAGAGGCTCGGAATTATGAAATGGTTACCGTGATGTTCACCGATTTCAAGGACTTCACAAGGATTGCCGAGCAACTTTCTCCATCTCAATTGGTAGAAGAAATACATACCTGCTTTTCCGCTTTCGACAACATCATTCACAAACACCAGATAGAGAAGATCAAAACGATTGGGGATGCATACATGTGCGCTGGAGGGCTACCATTAAAAAATCAGACACATGCCGAAGATGTTGTTAAGGCGGCGCTCGAAATACGTGAATTCATGAAGGAACATAACAAGAAAAAAATTGCAAATGGACAACCGCAATTTGAAATCAGGATAGGGGTAAATTCAGGACCTGTAGTGGCCGGAATAGTTGGCGTAAAGAAGTTCGCCTATGATATTTGGGGCGACACCGTTAATCTAGCATCTCGCATGGAAAGCCACGGGGTTGTGGGTGAAGTGAACATCAGCGGTACAACTTTTGAATTGATAAAAGAAAAATTTCCTTGCGCTTATCGTGGCAAGGTAGAGGCGAAGAATAAAGGTGAAGTGGACATGTATTTTGTTAATTAGCAATTGGAAGTGAAGGCAGCATGGTGAGGAGAGGAATTATTAATTTTAAGTTATCTGAGATGTGGATAAATAATGGGCGGGCTGAACTTCTTTCTTGGGGAAGGGCAACGAAATGCTATTTTATTTCTTAAAGCAAAAATATTTTAATGCAATGGATAACGGATTGAAAATCACTACTTTTCGAAACATGACTTATCAAGTTTTGACACTTGCAAAAATGCCAAAAAAACTTTCATTTTTTAACTCGAATTATCTAATTGCTAAATATAAAATTGATCCATTATTTAGAAGAAGATGTTCATTTACAAGGTTTCGAACAGTAGTGATTGGAAATCCGAAGTGAATAGCCTCAGAGGATTGCAAATTCTGCGAACTGAGAAATATACATCCCAAAACCATATATCCCAAAACGTTGCGTCCCTCTGCTCTTACCTTACCCCCTACCTTTGCGTGAAACCTACCTCAAAATTCCCTTTCTTCATGTTAGAAGGCTATGGCTTAAGTCCACGATGAGCCCCAAATCCACAATCCCAGGATACCCCAAAATACCCTTACAAAACCACTCATATCATATTCAATTACAACCCATTAACCCAAAATAAAATTAATCATAAATTTCGTACATCGACACATTCTAGCCATGTTGGGAGCGTTTCTAAGAACATTAGGAGTGTTTCTATGAATATCGGGAGCGTTTATAGGAATATAGGTAGCAATTTTAATAACATCGAAAGCGTTTACAAGAACATCGAGAGCATTTCTAATGACATTGGGAATGTTTTTAGGAACATCTGGAGGATTTCCAAAGATGTCGGGAGTGATTCCAAGAATATCACAAGAGGATCCAGTCACCTTGAATCTTCATCGAGCCTTTTCGTATCGTCATAACGAAAAATCACATCACATGAATGGATACTTTAATTCCCATCATTTAACCTCGAACCGTCAAGACATCATCTCGCCACTTCAACTATTCAAAACGAATCACATTTTCTTTCATCATCAATCATAATCAGCGAAATCGGATGAACCAAACTCCAACCCACCTGTGTTTTCCCACCTCTGCCATAACTTTGCAGCTAAACATTCAGTTAATAACCTTAAAAAGCCATTAAAAAATGAACCTAACGCTAACAAAAAATACTTCCATTAATGGAAGATTGAATTATGCCTATTTAAAATTATTGCTACCAATTGCATGCTGCCTATTTTTTTCGAATTGCAGCATCAATCAATTGGATAAAAGCAAAACCGCTATTTCGGAAATAGCTTCCGCAGATAAGGCCATGTGCAATATGGCAAGCAAGGAAGGCTTTTATGCCGCTTTGATTCATTATGCTGACGATAGTGTGATAAAACCCAACGAAGGCGAACATACAGTAATCGGTAAAGAGGCTCTTATTAAATATTGGAAAGGAAAACCCGGCCAAAAAAACATTCTATGGGAACCTTTTAGAATAGAAGCATCTCTTTCCGGTGATTTTGGATATTCTCAGGGCAGATGGAAAATTACGGAAAAAGATACGGTGTTATATGGCAACTACTATACAATCTGGAAAAAACAAAAGGATGGAAAATGGAAGTTTGTAGCAGATGGAGGCAATAATACTCCAGTGACATGGAATGATCGGTAATCTTATCCATTATGAAGCGAATCTTCAATCCTACAAATAAACGGTATCATTATAATGAATAAGGCCACCTTATATTTATAAAGTGGCCTTGATGATATATTCAAGAAGAAGTTTATTCTACGATGAATTTTCCTTGGCAGGAATTGATATTATTATTGATGGTATAAATATAAATACCCTTGCTTAAGGTTTTGATGTCGATGGTGTTTAGCCCCTGATGAATGGCGGCAGTCATCACTTGTCTGCCTACTATATCATTAATGATCATGCAGCCGTTTAGTGCCGCATGATCATTAAAATGTATATTGAAATTAATGTTTTTGGAAGCAGGATTTGGGAAAGTCTGCACAAAGACATTGGATTTAGTTTCGCTTATGCCTGCAGGGGCATCATATTTACAGATATTATTGACAGCAATACTGTCAGCTACAACGAATGAACCACCTATATATAGACTGTTGTTCCAGCTTTGCAATGCATAAACCACCCCATTGGAGGCGTTGATGCCATTGTTCAAACGGGTGAAAGCAGTTCCATTCCAACTGACGATGGCGTTTCCTGGGGCAGCAGAGGTTTCATTGAAATTTCCGCCGATGTATAGTAGAAAGTTATGGACCTCGAAACAAGTAACAGTGGCAGTAGGATCAGCTCCCATTCCATTTCCCAACTTATGCCAAACATCATGTGCATCAAGGGCTACGATATGGTTAACGGTATCAACTCCTTGCAAAACGAAATCGCCACCGGCATATAACATCGTGTCATAAGTTTTCAAAGCAGAAACACTACCAATAACACCTAAGCCTATTGGCTGCCAAACAGTATCATTCCACCTGGAAATGTAGTTTGCTGCTACACCATCTATAAGGGTAAAGTTTCCCGCTGCATAGAGTCGATCATTAAAAATCTCGAATGCCTTTACTTCTCCATTGGTAGTTCCTATAGAAACATTTTTCCAATGATGAGAGGCTGTATCCCATTTTGCAATGTAATTGACTGCGCCAGAATCAGCAGCATGAAAAGTTCCACCAGCATAAAGATTTCCATGATAGTTAATCATGCAGTTGACCGTATTGTTAAGGGAATAGGTGGTATCTCCCCAAGTGCCATTGAATTTAATGATGTTGTTGATGCCCCTGATGCTGTCAAAAGGAAGAGAGAAGTCGCCAGCTACAAATAAATCAGTGTTATTGACATAAAAATTGGTTACCCCTCCCCCACTCCATCCGTCTATTCCAGAAGAATCGAAGGATGAACCGTTATATTTGGCCAGCATAGGGCTAACGATAGTATCATTGCCATAACATTCGGTGAATATGCCTCCAAGATATAGGTTGTTGTTAAAGACCTTTAGGGCAAAAACATCATTGTTCACGCCATTAGCCACAGGAGAAAACACTTGTGCCGTCAAGGTGTTTCCGATGATGGTAAATAGTGATAAGGAAAGGAAAAAAGTAAAGATTTTAATTTTCATTGGGGGTGTATTTATTATTTATTTGCTGCAAATTTAGGATTTTAAGAGTAGGTTTAGGTCAAATAGGTTTAATGAACACCAAGATTCATTGAAATTGATCCTGATATTCATCAAGGCAGTTATTCCATTTAACAAACCCGCCTATAAGTTTGGAATATTTTGGTCTTTGGGATATTTAACAGAGAAAGAAAGTTTCTTTTTCTGGGTGGTGGAAGGAGCCAGATTAAGTTTATAGCTCACTATGCCGGTCTTTTCGTTGTAGTCACCACCAGAATTCTCAATCATCTTTACGGTAATATCCTTGTTGTCGGAAATGGGCAACTGATCATCAATGACAATGTTTACAGCTTCCGATTTGCTGTTCCTCACAGTGGTTTCATAAGAGATCGATTTCACCATGTTGCTTCCCAAAGTCTGGGTCTTGCTGAAGTCCTTATCCTTTTCTCTATTGATGGAAATTTTCTTGTCCCTGCCAAATGAAATCTCCAAGGTATCCTTGGCATTGTTAAGTTGAAGATAAGAAGAACCGATGAAAGAATTCTCGAAGAAGATATTGGCATTGCCAGACAAGAGGTTCATGCTTTCCCAACCCGTAACATGTGCTATCAAAAATGCATCCTTATCCAATTTAGGAATGGCATGATAGGAATAATCTGCCTTCATGTCATAATGCTGCACGTCTACCAGATTATCCTTGCCATCGGTAGGAACAGAATAAGGAACAGCTATATCAAAATCTACACTCAACTGGTTTTGGCTGACACGGACATCATCTGAAAGAGTGGTGGCTTCATTAAGGTATCCATCTACAGCAACCTTGGAGGCTTCGGCTCTTCCTCCCCTGATAGCATAGGAACCAGCTTGGTCTTTATCTCCTGCAGCAGAAGGAATTCCGCCAACCACCTGTTCCAGGTCCTTTCCATTGACATTTCTGGTATTCGATTTTTTATAATAAACAGGATAATAGAAGTTCAGATGCCATGGGTTCAATATGGGCATCATACCGCTTACAGTTGGGTTTCCGGTGCTTAAGGTGATGTGCACATTCTTCCAGTCTTCACCACTGCTTTGGTGCACGTTAGCCTTATAGTTGAGTTGAATGGAGCTGCTGATGTCCTTTGCCCTGATGTCGTAAAGGGGACTCCAACCTGCAGCAGTAACAAGGTAACTTATATCCAAATCTACAGTAGTCCGAACCTTTGATGACAGCGTTACGATGATGGTGCCGGTAGGCTTGTTGCGATTGATGTTTAAGGTATTCAGTTGCAAGTTAATTCTGTTTTTTGCCAAAGCCAACCGTTCCTGTTCTTCCTTTATGTCCAGCGATTTCGATTTGATGTCTGCAATTCTTCTTCTATAGAAATCGGCAACATCCGTCAGCTTGTCGCCAGTAACACCCTCGCGTTCATCCTTGATGGACTTATTGGTTAATATCATCGACAATTCCTCGTCATACACCGACTGCAGGTTGGTCAGCTTGGCACTCTCGTGGGTAATGTATTTCAACGAATCCTCCAGAACCGTTACCTCTCTTGGCTTTTGGGCTTCAGTGAGATAATTAAGATTATATTGAACCGATAAGATGGTTACGTCGCCAGTTCCCGAAACTGTAACGCTTTGCTTGTCTATGCTCGACGAAAGGTTGTTGAATTCCAAGGAAGTGGTGCCTGCATCTACAGCGGTTTTGGCAGTTCTCTGCACTACAGCTCCAGTAGTAAAAATCTTAACCGACTTGATATCGGAAGGGGTAATCTTATTGTCATTTCCGGCATTGGAAACGAGAAAAGAAATCATCATTAAAGAGACAAAAATTAAATTTTTCATGCTATATAATAGTTTATTAACGGTTACAAAATTATCATTGGAACGGAAAATGCGGCTCATTAATTATAATTCATCATTTCTTTTGGGGGCGCCCCCTTTGGCAGCCATGGAAGAGAAGGCTGCCCAAAGCGGTCTGGGTGTTGCATGAGTTCGCTGCGATCTCTCTTCTGAAAAAAGAATGGTGATATAAGTTCAAGGATTTATATTTTTGCCCACATGAATCGATTGATGACTTTGGTGGTGATGATTTTGCTCAATTGCAGTTTGATGCTTGGGCAAAACCTGGTGGTGGACGGAATAGTGGTGGATGCCACTACCAAGAAAAGCCTGGCGTTCGTGAATGTGGTCATCCCGCATCAAAACAAGGGAACCAATACCGATATTGATGGCAAATATTCCTTGAATACCACCGACCCCATCGACAGTATCCTGTTTTCTTACCTCGGATATGACAGCAAGATTTACCATTTGTCGAACGAGGAGAAAGGCAAGCGGCATATCGTGGTCAATATCAGTCTCAAGCCAAAGAATTTCACGCTCAAGGAACTTGTTTTCAATGCCGGCGAAAACCCTGCCCATCGAATCATCAACAAAGTCATTGAAAACCGAGACCAAAACAATCCAGACAAGCTCCATAGCTATACCTATACCACCTACAACAAGTTTGTTTTCACTGCCAATCCTGATTCGGTGGACAAGGCCATGAAGGTGAGCGATGAATCCGAATCAAAGGGCCTTAAAATCATCACCGCCAAGGACAGTTTAAAGCGCGACAGTGCCCGAAAGGAAGCGCATGACTTTGTGGAGAACACCAACTTCTTCCTGGTGGAATCGGTTACCGAAAAGAAGTTCCTTTATCCCGACAATGCCAAAGAAACGGTCATTGCAAGCAAGGTCTCCGGCTTTGAAAACCCTGGCTTTTCCTTGATTGCCAGCGAGATGCAGGGCTTCAGTTTCTATAATGACTACTTTGTTCTGCTCGAGCGCAACTACTTGAATCCATTGAGCAAGGGAAGCACGCATAAGTACTTCTTTAACATTGAGGATACCACCTATATCGGCAAGGACACCGTGTACATCATCTCTTTTAAGCCGCTGCCAAAGAAGAATTTCGAGGGAATGAAGGGCTTGCTCTACATAAATACCAACGGCTACGCTCTACAGAACGTCATTACCGAACCAGCCGAAGTGAAACGCGGCAATCAGCTCACCATGAAGATCCAACAGCATTATCAATACATGGAAAACAAGCACTGGTTCCCTACTCAGCTCAATACCGACTTGACTTTGAAGAAGGCCATCAACGGATATGCCGACCTCTACGGCATTGGCAGGACTTACATCAAGGAAATAAAGTTCGATACCGCCTTGAAAAGAGGGCAGTTCGACGATATCGCTTTGGATTACATGACGGGCATGAAGGTGCAGAATGATTCCTTCTGGAACCGCTACCGACAGGACACCTTGACCCTCAAGGAGCGCAACACTTATCACGTTATCGACAGCATTGGCAAGGCAGATAAACTCGATCAGAAGTTAAAGCTGTTCATCGCTTTGTCAAACAACAAGATTCCTTACTATTTCATTGACTTCAACCTCGACAAGTTCCTTAACGAAAACGATTTCGAGGGCATCCGTCTCGGTCTTGGCATCCATACCAACGAAAAATTCTCCAAGCGCTTGAATATTGGCGGATACTACGCCTATGGCTTCAAGAATCACAAGAATAATTACGGTTTCGACGGCAATCTGCTCCTGTTTAAACGCAAGGACATCCGCATCGGAGGCAGTTTTGCCCACGATGTAAACGAATCCGGTGCCCAGACCTTTTATCACGACCAGAAATCCTTCTTCAATGATGAGTTCCGCAAGTTTTTGGTGCATAAGATGGATGCAATCGAAGACCGCAAGGCCTTTATCAGTGGAAACTTCATCACTTATGTCAATGCCGAGCTGTATATCCGACAAAACACCACCGAAACCACCGACAACTACCTCTATACCGATGAAAACCACCATGCTGCCTACCAATTTCACTTCACCGAAGCAGGCATCGGCCTCCGATATGCATACAAGGAGAAGTATGTCAAGGCCTTCGAGCAAAAACTCTCCAACGGCACCAAGTATCCCGTCCTTTTTCTCAACGTTTCCCACGGTTTCAACAACCGATTCGGTGGCCAATACAGCTATACCAAGTTCGATCTCCAGGTAGAGAAATCCTTCCGCATCCGAAACATGGGCCGCTCCTCCTTTGTCATCAATGCCGGCTTGGCAAACGGAGCCCTCCCCTACCCAATCCTCTACAACGGCAAGGGTTCCAACGCCTCCCTCTACAGTTTATACCACACCTCCTTCTATTCCATGAACAGCTTCCAGGCAATGGGCATGAACGAGTTCCTATCCGACCGATTTCTCGCCGTTTTCTATCACCACAACTTCGGACACCTCCTCTTCAAGGCCAAAAACTTCGAACCCTCCATCAGCATCGTCAGCAATGCCGGCGTAGGCACCCTACTTCACCCAGAAATGCATCAGGGGCTCGACGCAAAAACCATGAATCGCGGCTATTTCGAAAGCGGTCTCCTCCTAAACAACCTCTACAAAATCGCATTCACCCGCATCGGCCTCGGAGCCTTCTACCGCTACGGCGCCTACTCCAGTCCGCAGGCCAAAGACAACATCTACCTCAAGATATCCTGGATGCTCGGCTTGTAAACCATCAGCATGAGGCTTCCAATTTTATGGTAGCACCGAGGCGGATGCAATTATAAAATAAGAAGCAATTAAAACATCACCCAAATCCGAACCTTTCCATGAGTTTATAATTGTATTCTCAATGAAACCACCATGTTTATCTTTATTGTTGAGTCCACCTGCTCCGAAATTATTCAGTTAATCATTGCTTTTAATGATATCATCTATTGATCTAATCACTTCCGCAGTGCAGATAATCACTTTCGCTGTGCAGATACTCACTTTCGCTGCGCAAGTAACCACTTTCGCTGTGCGGATGGTCACTTTCGCTGTGCAAGTAACCACTTTCGCTGTGCGGATGGTCACTTTCGCTGTGCAAGTAATCACTTTCGCTGTGCGGATGGTCACTTTCGCTGTGCAAGTAATCACTTTCGCTGTGCAGATGGTCACTTTCGCTGCGCAAGTAACCATTTCCACTGTGCAGATGACCATTTACACATAAGAACCACTTGAATTCGCTTTATATGTCATTATATTTCTGTTGAATATGCCCATATACTGCAGCTATCTGCTAATATTCCCATTGATACCATCCAATAACTGCCCATTCGGAGCCACTGCC
The DNA here is from genome assembly GCA_903911135.1 of uncultured Bacteroidota bacterium. Classification (GTDB taxonomy): domain Bacteria; phylum Bacteroidota; class Bacteroidia; order AKYH767-A; family JABDAW01; genus JABDAW01. The sequence goes on along the minus strand of CAIWCG010000242.1, from coordinate 14,661 downwards.
ACAGCCCTTAGCCCTGACATGCCCAGGATTATCCTCTTGTGCGAAGGCATTCTTGGGGGGTACGGAAGAGATAGCTGGTGGCTGGCAGGTATTATACCATGATGCGAGAAGAAACCATAGGCTCCAAATAAGAAATCCCCAACAATCGCAGCCTATTCCCTCAAATCCCTACAGAAACCAATCCGTTTCGGCCTAAAAGCACCTGTTTACCCCCACAATCCATCGAAATTGGAGGTTATCAGGACTAGAAGCAGGCGTTCTATTGAGAAAAACGGGCATATCCACCCTAATAGTGAGAGGATTCACCCCTTGCAAAGCCCCAAACTTCTTAATTGTCAAGGCGATACCCACACCAGCGTCAGCTCTTACATCACTTACCTGCATTTTCTCCCCATTTGCGTTGTCGTTTATCACACCGGCGTCAGCAAAAAGGTAAGTATGAAGCTTGATATACTCACGGACGTATCGCGGACGAAGAAAAGCGAACAGCCTATCGAAACCCAACTCCCCGTTTACCGAACTTCCGCTGCTACCTTTATAAATTCCGGTAGAACTCCCATCCTTTCTTTGCTGAATTACCCAATATCCGGCGAAGCCACGAAGATTTAAGCCTCCTCCCTCCTGAAAATGGTTCGTATTCGCCCCATAACCAAGCCAATTATTGTCAATAAAGCCCCTAGAACGGGTATATTTGTTCTCCATAGCCTCTTCCGGGTTGCCGCCAGCCAAATATAAGGCGCTTTCATCCGGAATATTGCTCCCGCTAGCATACTGCGCGAAGAATCTTGTATTAAAATCGAACTTCCCCACCTGATTTTTGTTCACGCAAACATAAGTAAGGGTGGCATAATCATAATTTCCGAGCAAAGTACTCGAACGTAAGGTCAAATTCATCACACCAGAGCCATGCTTATAAGAATAATTGTGCTGAATCCCCGCATTTACCGTGTTGTTCCACTTGTTTGTCTGCCACAATTCCGGATTCAGGAGATAAGCCGCATCACTTGAGTCATGCCTATACATGGCCTTCACACCAAAATACACTTTTGTGTTCGGCTTTTCGTCAAAAGTCTTTTCGCCACCCACATAATACGACTGCAATCCATCCAAATACTTCGCATTTACCACAGCAAAGGTATTCTTCGCCGCAAAAGTCACAGGCGTTTTATAATTGAAGCGATAACTAACCACATCATGGCCATTCTTATCCACATTTTTCGGAACAGGTTGCTGATAAAGCCCCGTATTTCCCCAAATGTTCAGGCTGAAAACATGCTTATAGTCCATATAATTCCCATTCAGGTGCACGCCCGCCTTAAATCCGTCATATTGATTATACCAAACATCAGGCCTAGCATAAAGTTCGTAATGTTTCCAATCAGGCATGCTGTATATATGACTATCCCATTTCAATTTCACCGGACAATGCGATGCGTTATCCAAAAGATTCACATCCGCAAGACGATAAGTGGTATCAATCTGCACATGATCTATCCCCGAAGGAACATTTACATGCGCCTTATACCTAGGCCGAAGCTTATCCCACCCTTCCCATTTAGGTAAAACCTTGGCATCGGTCTTCTTTTCCCACCAATTGCATGGAATATAATAATCATAAGTCCTTCCATCCTTGGCATAAACCCTAAAATCCAAAGGCATCTGCAAGCGTCCATAACGCTGAAACGTAATTACATAATCATCTGCCATAGCATCCTTCTTTTTGTCTTTTTTTACACATTTTATGCCATAATCCACCGTCTTGTTGGTCTCCATCCACCCATCGAAGAACCAATTAACATCAGCATGAGTATAGTTTACAATACTGTTGCGGAAGTCTTCCGGATAAGGATGGCACATCTTCCATTGATTGAAGTAATTCTGCATAGCTTTCATGAATAAACTGTCACCAAGCACATATTCTAAGTTATAAAGCATCGTCGCAGTCTTATAATATACCTGTCCATACCCACCACCGTGGTTTAAAGCCCCACCGAAGTAGTCACTATGAGTATTTATGGTCGTTTCATCCCCATGCATGGCATCTTTAAGATAAGCATAATACACTCTTTTGTAAATATTGGTAGGCTTATGATAAAAATGACGCACATAACCCGATTTTATCGGATAACTAGCCTCATAATTGCCATCAATCCTATCCATTCCCCAGGCAGTATAGAACTGCGTGAACCCTTCATCCATACAAGCGCGATAAGTTTCATTATTTCCAACCATTCCATAAAACCAATTGTGCCCTACTTCATGAACCAAGGTCGATCTATAATCAGGATCGCCACCTCCATCCAGAGTAAGCATAGGATATTCCATACCATCCTGCGCATCAGCCACAATTATCTTTGGATAAGCATAAAGTCCGATATCATGACTAAAAGTGATGATGATTTTCCTTAGATATTCCGCCGCATTTTGCCAACGCGCAGCATGAGCCTCCTGACAAAGCGATATACATTTGATACCGTTCCACTCCGTTTCCCCAATTCTGTACGTCGGATCGCAAGTAAAGGCAAAGTCATGCGTATTTTCCGAATGAAAACGCCAAGTCTTCGTCGTACTATCAGGCAATATCGGTATCGAAGGCTGACTATCCCATTTCTTATCCTTAAAGTTGGCTATATCCAACAGCTTTCTTAGCGAATCAGGCAAAACTTCCTGCCTGTTTTGCAAAACTCCCGTCGCTTCAGCCACATAAAAGTTAGGTAAAGTCAAATTTACATCAAAAGTTCCATAATCTCCATAGAATTCCCTATTAAGATGCTGGTTCGTATCCCAACCGAACTTCCTGTCATACACACAAATGCGCGGATACCACAAAACTCCGTCATAATGCTTAAAACCACCGGCCACCATAAACTTCTTCATCCGCCTTCTCGTGCTACCGCTGTCATAAAAAGTCTTGAATTTTATCTTAAAAGTCACACTTTCGCCACTCTTTAAAGGCTTTTCGAGCCAAACTTTCATAACGCTGTAGTCAATTTCATGCTTCATCGGCCTACCTTCCACAAATATGGTATCAATCTTGGTACCCAAGCCCTGCTTTTCATAATGCCCGTAATAAGGAGCCACACCATTGTGCTTTTGCAGATTATCCAAGGGGCTCTTAGGCTGAAAAGCGTTCTGATAAAGATGAAAAAACACAAAATTCAACTCATCCGGCGAGTTGTTATAATAAGTCAAGGATTCATCACCACTAATGATGTCCGTCTTATCATCCAAAACCGCATCTATTTTGTAATAAACATCCTGCTGCCAATAACCCTCGAACGGTTTCCTATTCTTCCAGTAGTAAGGATTGTAAGCCGTCCGGTAATTATCCTTAGGCACCTGATAACCATCCGATTGAGCCTGGCAAATGCCAACACTCATCAACAATAAAACCACAATAAGCTGTACGATTTCTCTTTTCATCTGTCAATATTTAGAATGCAAACATACTAAATACGAATAGTAATCCAACGAACCCCCATTTCAGGTCCATTCATCACCCCTTTTACCACCCTTCTCCAAATGTTAACGTTTTAATGAAATATCCGTTTTTTGTAAATCCCTGTTTTACTTTTTCTTTTCTCAATGATATTGCAATAGATAAAAACTATTGTCATATCATTGCTGATAAATTACCCAAAACTCCCTACCGCTTACATATTTATCTATTTATCAATGCATTAACTCCTAATTCATTAGTTTCTATTCCTAATTTGCTGCATATTTTTCCTAAATAATGACCAATTTTGCCTAATTTCAAGACCATATTTCCTAAATTTTAAGGTTTTAATCCTAATAATTATGGCATTTCTCCTAACATAACACCCTTTTTTCCTAACAAACGTGGCTTAAATAGTTATTTAAGCCACGTCTATTAGGATTTTCAACCCATTTATTTTAACATATTACCTCTTTTTTCAAACATCACTCAAAATCTTTTTTGATATTTTTGAGATTGTTATGATATATAACATCCTTTTTTTGCCAATAATGCCCTCTATTTTTCTTTCGTTTTCTAAGTTTAGGAGGTGGTATCATCAATTATTGATAATTTTATTTATCATTGTTAATTTGTTCATAACATTCCCTAAATATTCATCAATAATAAGGATATAGAAACACTATTCCTAAATATATTTTCAATCATTCATGACATTATATCAATATAATTGGCCCCTTCGGCCTATCATAATGATATATTGCCCATTATTAATCATAAAAAAGACGGCAACAATGATTTCGTTACCGTCCTTGGTGTTATTTTTATCTTCCTCGTGGCTTTACTTCCAAACTTCTACGGTTACTTCGCCATCGTCATCCATATTTGGGTTCTCTATGGTTATTTCACTGTTGAATTGTATCATTGGCAAGGTTCCTTTTGCCTTTAATGTCCTGCTTTTTCCTGTTATCAGCTTACCATCATGCACTATCATGTCCCAGTTTACATTACTTGTCAATGTTCCAGGTATTTTTATGCCTTGCAAGGTCTTTTTTCCTCCTCTGATGATGCTGCTGGTCTGCAATTTTGGGGTTTGTGGCATGTTGGTGGTTACAATTTTGTAATCTCCCAGGTTTCTTTCCTGGCCTTTATGTATTACCAACAGTTTTTCGATGATAAAATGGTTGTCTATGTTCATTACTTCCTTCAAACTGTCGCGAGTTTCGGTGGCAATTTGTGATGCAAGGATGGCATCCTTGGCTTCCGTATCGTTTATTAGGGCTTGGTGGTATAATTCGAGGATTTCGGGCATAGTAATATCTTGTTTTATGAGGTATCCCTCGATAGGTGCCCCTCCTGGCTCGAAAGTATCGTACATTTCAGCGATATTTCCCACCAAAATACCCCAATCTTCGAAGGTGATGGGGAAATCGACTTCGGAGGTGTTGATAATCGTGAATCCCCATGCGGTCATCTCCTCAAATTCTGGGCGATAAAGCACTTTCAGGTCGGCAGCAATGCCTCTGCTCAGGGTTCTTATGCGGGTCATCTTGGTATTTCGTTGGGCTATGAGGCGTTGCGACAAAAGACTTTTGGTTTGCTGCAAATGGTCTTGGATAATCGCCAAATCGCCATTGATTACATTGTTTGCGAGATTGATTTCCTTGGCAATGATGAAGTCATGCAGCTCTCCTGTTGGGCCATCTGTCGAAATTTTCAGTTTAATGTCCTTGGTAAGGTTTACTTGTCCTAAGGTTGTTGGGGGATATTTTACTTCCATAGTTATTTTGTTTTGGTTTTATGATATTTTTTAGAATTTTTTAAGGAAATATTTCCTATGTTTTAAGAATGCAAATATACTATTTATTAAAAGAACAAGCAATATTTATAAATATTTTTCACTCATTCCTACATAACTCATTAATAGATTGATATGTAGCCTATTAATCATTATTTTTATAGGATTTATTTTTATTTTTTATATAACAATGACGAATGTCATATAAAATAATACCAAAAAACGTCTGAATGTGTTAAAAAAAAGGAAAATAATCAGGAACTGGAATCAAACAATCTTGCTTAAAAAATCATCAATAATGCGAACCTTATACTGTATATATATAGGGAGTCCTAAATTATTGAGAAATTAACTGCTTATGATTATATAATTGCAGCCCCTTTCGGGATGCCATCATAAAATCATTGGCAGGATGCAGAAAAGGAGGAAATAAAAAAACATTAACAGGATATTAGGAAGATATGTTAAAATTTTTACTATATTTGCAAGGCGATAAAATCAACATGACTTTAACATAAGGACTAAAAGACGGCAATTCAATTCATCAATTTTTAAAAATAAAAACATTAAGGGGAAATGAGTGAAAATCATGATTGTACGAAGGTTCCATTCAATGCAGATTGCTTTGAATGTTGCTGTTTCAAGATCCTGAAAGCCGCGAGTGTAGAGGAGATGCAGTTGATTTTGGGCATGCATAAGGATTTGTCGAAGAAGATTTTTGGAATCTATCAGGAACATGAGATAAACAGTACCGAAGATCTTAAAACATATCTTGATTTGGCGGAATTTTTTGAGATGCGTCTGGTTTTCAAGCGCCTGAATTCTTATCAGGCCCAGTATTTTGGCAAGAAAATCAATGAACGTAAGGCTATCATTGAAAATATTCAGAAAGTGATGAGCGGAGAGGCTCGTTTATTGGATAAAAAGCGAAGGAAAAATCAAAGGAATCAGGCTGCAATGGCTTCAAGCAAGGGTAATGCTGCAAACAAGGAGGTGATGCTTCAACAAGTTTTGGCTTCTGTATCCTTGAATCAGGTAAAGAGGAAAATCATTCCTGTATATCTGCTCATTGCTGTGGTTTTCATCCCGATATTTGTGGTTTACTTTGCCATGAATCTTAAACCGGAGGTGGTTATTGCTCAAGATAAGCCTTGCGATGTGTATAATTCCTTGACTAATTCAAGGATACAGAACTACGAGTTTGCTCGTCCACTCCTTTATTATGAAATCAGCATGGAAGATGTGCGAATGGCTGCCTTGAAGCATAAATTAGAGCAATTCTTGAAGGAGAAAAAACAGGGAAATGAGGTGATCGTTGCTTCGGTTTATATAAAGAAAGGCGGCGGTTGGATAACCTTGAACAAGAATGAGGAATATTTTGCGTCGGATATGCAGAATGTACCTTTAATGATTACGTATTTGAAACAAGCTGAGGAAAACCCAGCCATATTGGATAAGAAATTATACTTCGATAGGCATATTGCTGCCAATGAAAATGCTAACAACACCGATTTTCTTTTAAAGGAACATAATTATTATACGATTCAGGAACTGCTTCATTATATGATTGCCTATTCTGATGATGATGCTGAGAATTTATTGGAATTGAACAAGGATGATTCCATCTTCAGGCAGTTATATGTGGATTTGAACTTGCCTGTTCCTTCTAATGAAAAGAGAAATTATAAGATTGCGGTTGAAAATTATTCTAAGTTCTATAGAATCTTGATAAATGCCACCTATTTGTCGAATGAGATGTCTGAATTGGGGCTTAAAATGCTGACGGAATGCAATTATCGGGATGGTATTGCGAAAAATTTAACAGATGAGGTGAATGTAGCCCATCAATTTGGGAAAAAAGACACGAAAGTCATGAAAGAACTGCATGAGTTTGCGATTGTTTACAGGGGAAGGGAGGCATATATCATCGGCATCATGACAAGAGGGAAAGATATTGCGAAATTAAGCCATGTCATCAATGGAATTTCCAATATTGTTTATAAAGACAACACCTTGGAATCGAGCAATGGCTATCAACCTGTGAATAGCATTGCATTGGCAAGGTAATGTTTGCAAGATATCCTGTAAATATTGTTAAGAATTAGGAAGAGGTATCGAGTAGTTTTTATTTTTGTAAGTTTGCAAGAGAAAATTATCCCCAAGATGTTGCTTTTAAGGCAAAATATATCATGAAATCATTCCTATTTTCGTGTTTCTTCCTGCTGTTTCTGGCAACTTGTGTCGGACAAAGCAATAGGCAGTATGCAAAGGCGGGGAATGAATCGTTTTCTAAGGGAGATTATCCTACCGCAGCTCAATATTATCGCTTGATTTTGGATAATGATTCAACGATTCTTGATATCGGATATAAATATGCGGAAGCCTGTAGGTTAAGTTCGGATTTCAAGAACGCTGAAAGGTGGTATACTATCGTAAATGCCAAAGATAAAGGGGTAACTTATCATAATTGTGCGTTTTGGCTGGGCATGATGAAGAAGGATGCGGGAAAATACAAGGAAGCTCGCAGATTGTTTGAACGATTTGTGAAAAAGCAAAAGAAAAATGATAATTATTATACCAAAAAAGCCAAGAATGAGATTGCTTCTTGTGATTCTGCCATGCGGCTTTATGGAGACTCGGTAAATGTTTTGATAAAGCACCTCGACAATAAGGTAAATACGGTAAATAGTGAGTTTGCAGCCTTTCCAATTGGTGATAGTTTGTTGTATTTTTCTTCGTTCAGACCGGATGTTTTGGATAGCAATGAGTTATCTTCAAGAATTTTCCTTACTAATAAGGATAGTGGAGACTGGGCTTTGGCAAAACAGCTTGACACTATTATCAATTCACCGGAATATCACGATGGAAACGTTTGCTTTAGCGGTGATTATAAACGATTTTATTATACCCGCTGCGAAAGTACGTCCATTTCAAAGACTCGTTGCGAAATTTGGGTTCGAAATTATGAAAACGATAAATGGTCTTCTCCTAAAAGGCTCAATGATCAGATAAATTTAAAGAATTATACTGCCACACAACCCAATATTGGGGTAAATGAGGATGGAAGTGAGGTGTTATACTTTGTTTCTAATAGACCTGGAGGCAAAGGTAGGATGGATATATGGAGTTGTTCTGTTTCAAAGGAGGGCATTTACGGAAATCCAGTTAATCTTGGTGATAAAATCAATACTTTTGATGATGAAATAAGTCCATTTTACCATAAAGCCACCAAGACTCTTTATTTCAGTTCTAATGGGCACTATGGATTAGGCGGTTTTGATGTTTTCAAGACCAAGAAAGATTCTATGAATAACTGGATGCAGATAAAAAACCTTGGTGTTCCATATAATACCCGCTTCAATGACTTGTATTTTGCCTTGAATGAGCGTGGAGACAACGGATTTCTAACATCCAATCGAACAGGTTCCTTTTTTAAAAAGAATGAAAACTGTTGTGATGACATCTATGCGTTCACCTTGCCAGTAAAGGATTCTATCATTCCACCAAAAAAGAAAACCATAGAACAGGAAATTAAACTATTGGTGCCCTTAACCCTTTTCTTCCATAATGATGAACCTGACAACAACACGCTTGATACTATTACGAAGAAAAGTTACAAGACTACCTACGATGCCTACATTTCAATGATTGAGAAATATAAAAACGAGTATGCCAAAGGGCTTACAGGAGATGAAAAGATTGATGCCGAAGAAGACATTGCAAATTTCTTTGAGGACTCTGTAATATTCGGATTCAATCAATTGGAAAAATTCGGTGAACTCTTGGAAAAGAACCTAGATAAAGGAAATGAATGCATCGTAACACTGAAAGGATATTGCAGTCCATTAGCATCTACCGACTATAATATTCATTTGGCGAAGCGAAGAGTATCTTGTCTTCGCAACTATTTCAATGAATACAAAGATGGTGCTTTCAGAAAGTATATGAATGGTGCTGATGCATTGTTGAAATTCGAAGAAGAAAACATAGGAGAGCTGATGGCAGATGCTTCTATCAGCGACAACCCCAATGATTTGCGAAATTCCGTTTACAGCAGGAAAGCTGCAAAAGAAAGAAAGATACAAATCATTGCAATTTCAACTGGCAAGAAAAACTAATGGTCAAATCCATTCTCTTTTTATCGATTATTCTATTAATGGTTAGTTGCAATTCGTCTAAATTGGACAAAAATGAAATGGTCTTCAAAGATACTTGTGTAGTGCTATATCAACCCGATAGTTTGGCGATAGAAAAGTTGGAAAAGGAGATGGATACCGCTTCGTTTGCGGATTACTTGGAAGACAATCAATTCTATTATGGTGAAACAATACAATATCTTGAATCAAAAAACATTAAATTCACCAACACCTCTGCCAAACAACTTACATTTCATAAAAATAATGACACCGATTTCATTATTAATATAGATACTTTGGAAGACCGATGGGGAATGTTCTTGTTTGATGGAATCAATAACCCAAAAATGTGTGCCATGACGGACATGATTCCTGCCATTGATGAATTCTTTGTTAAGAAATAGAGATGAATATGATCTGTTCGACCTATTCTTTAAACTTTTTCGTTTCACGTCCATCACAACACAAAATAAAACTTACAATAAATGAAATATTTCAACAACAAGAGCATGAAAACAAGCATTAAAAACATGGCAATGATCATCATGCTAAGCTTTGCCATCATCAGCAACGAATCTTGCAAGAAGTCGGAACCGAACATCACCCCTACTCCTTATGGTTCGTTCTATTTTCACATCCATACTGGCATTGGTGGTGCTGAAGTGGATACAAGCACGATAGGTTATGATTCTTTGGGCCGACGATTCAAGTTGAGTCTTGGCCAATTCTACATCAACAACATCATTCTCAAGAAGGCAGATGGAACTACCTTTCCCATCAAAAACACCGTCTATCTCTTAAAGAAAATGAGCAACGAAACTTATTATTTAGACAGTGTGCCGGCAGGAAATTACAGCTCCATTACTTTCGATGTAGGGGTGGATGACGTTTCAAACCATGTCAATCCGGCCAATTTCGCTTCTTCCAGTCCGCTATATATTCAAAATCCGAGCATGTGGTTTGGCTCCACCAGTTCGGGTTATATGTTCATGAATGTGCAGGGTATGGCTGATACATCTGCCAATAACAACGGCACTGTCAACTATCCATTTACGCTGCAATTAGGCACTTCCAGCGATTTGCGAACCGTAAACATGCCGAGCACTCCCTTTACCATTACTGCCAAAATCGACAATTACTATCACATGATGGCCGATTATGGCAAGTTGTTTCAAGGTGTAAGTTTCGTGGCGTTCAATGCGAACAACAACTACACGGTTTCGCCATTTACGTCGCCATCGGCTGCTACCCAGATAGCCGACAACATTGCCAACATGTTCAAGCCGCTGTAACCAAACCAGGTTATTACCAACAAAAAAGCCCTCGAATAAAAACTATCCGAGGGCTTTTTTTTATTAATTACCTTAGTTTCCCAATACTCCCGACGAAGTGCTGGCACTCAAGTTGCCATAACCTACTTTGTTTTTGGCAACGGCGCAGCAATAAATCTTTTTGTTGGCAGAAAAACCACCCATTTCTTTTGTCAATCCTCCAGTAGTCATAAAAAAACTTCCTCCAGTAGTCGACATCATCGAAATGGTATCAACATCCACCGTAATTATGGAGTCTTTATCTGTATAGAATATATGTGTCATGCTCTTGGAGCCCAACATTTTCTTGACGGTCGATTTCATTCGGTTTCCACCCAAAGCCTTAAGCGCAGGCGTAGGTGTATCACCTAATCTGACTGCTGGAGTTGCTACATTAGTAGATGCAATACAGTTGGTGCTCTGAATTTTCAAGGCGCTACCACCTGCCTGTTCGCTGATGTAATCAACGTTCAGATGCAACTTGTCGTCGCAGTCTTTTACGGCATTCTTGAAGTTCGTCTTGTTTGTGGGGCCATTAAGGCGATTGGAGAACAAGTCTATCACCAACTGTCCCGCCGTTGTCAAAGCAGCAGGGGCTACAGGTGGAGCAGGAGTGGTAAAGTCGGCATTGCCAGTCAGTCCGGTGGCAACGCTCTTGGCAAAGGCACCCATGGCAAGATACTTTCCTTTTTTCCAGCTTTTTAAGGCTATTATTTTTTTAGGCATTTTTTAGGTTATTGATTATTTTTTAGTGAGCCAAAATTACTAAATATATTTATCATCACAAAAACTTTTTTACTTTTTTTTAGAAATATATTTTTTTTGATGGCATATTTTGAGATTTAAAATTCCTATAAAACATCTTTTTACAATAGAAAACGACCATAAAAGGTTAAAATGAACATCCCGTTTCAATCTTAAAAATCTTGACATTTTTTTTGAAATTATTCTGATAATTTTAACATTTTGATAAATATTTAAGCAAAAATATAGGTATTTGCCAAGCAACAATCTTTTGAAATGAACCTTAAAAAGGAAATTTTTTGGCAAATTATCATTAAATATTAGCCATATTTTGGTCTACAAAAAGGCAAACAGCAGCCTCCTAAAAATCATGATTTACCTAAAATATAGTTGGAGGCACCTAAAACTTTATTGGAGGTACCTTCAGAGACATTGGAGGCACCTTCAGAGACATTGGAGGTACCTTCAGAGGCGTTGGAGATACCTTCAGAGACGTTGGAGATACCTCCAGAGGGATTGAAGGTATCTACAAACATATTGGAGGCACCTTCAAACATATTGGAGGCACCTTCAGAGACATTGGAGGTACCTTCAGAGACGTTGGAGGTCCCTCCAATAAGTTTTGACAAGCTATAATATTCAATTTTTCAAGGTAATGGGTGGGGAAAGGGGAAATGGGTGTTTGTTTTAGTTTTTGTAGTTTTGGCGACATAATAAATATATATTATTGAAATGAAGTTCGAATCAGGTGATTTTATAGAATCCAGATTAAGATTATTGATGAAAGATTCAAGATATCAAGAATTCAATTATAGTTTTGAATTTCTAAATACAATTGAGACCGACGCTATTTTATTTATTGGATTCAATCCATCCGTAGGTAAAAATGAAGATATATCTCAAACTTATTTAAGACGCGAACTTAAAGAAAAAACAAAAATGTATCCGTATTTTAACAAGATGGAAGAAATTTCTATTCACTGCGATAACGTTCCATGGACTCATTTGGATTTACTTTATTATAAAAAAAATGAGCAGGAAACTATTTATGAAATTCTCAAGAAAGATTTTGGAGTCGATTATATCAAAGGTCAACTTGATATCACAAGAGAACTAATATTTGAAAAGGCATTACCAAAAGTAATTATTGTATCCAATGCTTTAGCAGGGAAAATCTTAGGTAAGGAATCAACAAAAGTCAATTCTCGAGAAATGAAATTAAAAAAAGTATGCTTTAATTATCCCTTCAAATTTGATAGTAATCTTGGAACAGATAAATGGGAAAATATTCCAGTATTCTTTTGTAGCATGTTATCTGGAGGAAGGGCATTAGACAATGGTTCTTATGAAAGATTAAAATGGCATATAAAAAAATCTTTAAACCAATTATAAAATATTAAAATGGCAATTAAAACAGAAACGTACAGAACAAAGGCTTATTTAGAACAATCGATTCGAGATATCGATTCAATTTTTGGAGAAGGGTATTCTAAAAATAACCCGGAACTTTTATCTACATATATGAAATGTAGTATAGATTCCGAATTTGAAGAAACCATTGAAAATTCTCTACGGTTATTTGAGGAACCAATTTCTTCAATGGATCGAAGTATATATTCTATAAGCAAATCTCTAGAAAAGCTAATAGATAAATAGGATTGATATTTCTTATAATAAGTCCACTACATAAATAAACTGTTTCCCATCCTCCTCTTATGATAGCGAGCCCTTTCGGGAGCTGCAATAGGAGGAGGATTAGGATTAATAATGGTAAGCAAGATAAGTTTCGTATCTTTGCAGCCATAAATAAGTAGAAATGAATAGATTGGAATTCAAAACTAAGGTGCATGATGGAATAATTGAGATTCCTAAAAGTATTCCTGAAATCAAAAACAAGGAGGTTAATGTGGTCATAATGTGGGATGAAAAACCTGTTGATGCCTCACGGCGAAAGAAAACCACCCCTGTTGATGAAAAGGAATTGAATAAACTTCAAAAAATATATGAAGTCATTGATGCCGGTGCTGATATTTCGTCTTTCGGAGACCTAAAGGATTGGCAAAAAACCACGAGAAAAGACAGGAACATGAATCAACATGGATTATGATATTGTTGGATAGCAACATTCTTATTTATTCTGCTTCAGAAAACTTTAAATATCTGCGCGAATTGCTTAAAAATCCTGATGCTTCCTGTTCCATCATTTCTAAGCTTGAAGTGTTAGGTTATCACAAGATTACAAAAGAACAGACAAGGTATTTCAATGCAATCTTTAAAGTCATTAAAATCATGCCGGTATCGGGTGCTGTAATAACTCAAGCCATCATCTATAGACAAAGGAAATCCATGTCGGTAGGGGATGCAATCATTGCCGCTTCTGCAAAATTTTTTCTTGCGATTTATATACCCACAACGTTGAGGATTTTGGAAACATAAAAGATTTTAAAATCATCAATCCAATAAAAAAGAAATAATCAATAATTCCTCCTCTTATGATAGCGAGCCCTTTCGGGAGCTGCAATAGGAGGAGGATTATGATGAATAATGGTAAGCAGGTTAAGTTTCGTATATTTGCAATCCAAATAAAAATAAAAGCATGATAACGATTAAAGAAAAAATCATTGAACAAATTCAAGGAATAGAAGATGAAAATCTATTGGCTGAAGTCTATAAATTATTTCAGGATATTCAAGATATGGAGCAAGTCATCGAATTGAATCCTGAACAAATATCAAGGATAGAAGAAGCTCGTGCCAACTATTTGAATGGGAAGTTCCATACCACCGACGAGCTTTTCAATGATTTGGCTGATGATTAAAAAGGTGGTTTGGTCGCCAGAGGCTAAGCGTGACATTAAAGAAATCAAAGATTTCTACGATAAACGAAACAAATCAAAATCATACAGCAATAAGCTCCTTAAGATATTTAGAGATGCTGCAGAATTTATAGAGAAATTCCCGGAATCATCGTATAAAACAAATAGGGAAAATATCCGAGGGTTTGTAATAAAGGATTACATTCTTTTTTATGAAATACTGTCCACTCAAATTCTTGTGCTGACAGTATGGGATAGCAGAAGAAACCCAGAACAATTAACTGAACGTATTCCCAAACAATAAAAATAATTGTACATAACTCCCTTTAGGTTTCTCATCCTGTCAGGTCTATGAATTTCCTCTTCCATACCTGCCAGATCGAAGAGCACACGTCTGAACTCCAGTCACATTACTCGAT
>CAIWCG010000241.1 GCA_903911135.1 uncultured Bacteroidota bacterium | reverse complement strand
TTTCGAAGCTACCTGCCGTCAAAGCATAGCCCCGATAGTAGCGGCAGCCCGCTGCTTTGTGTCGGTATTGATGATGCAGCGGCTACAGCGGATAGCGGGACGCACCTTGATACGAGAAGAAAATGACGGCTCCTTATTAAAATTATAGATGAAATTACCGGTTTTATACTTGAAACGTAGATGGGAATTCGTGTAAACTTAACTGAGGACAACGAAGTTATGTCGTGGGACAGGGGTTTTGTGTCTGTGGACAATAGTTTTGTGTTTGAGGACAAAGGAAAATTGTCGCAGGACAACAAGTTTTTGTGTGTGGACAGCAAGTTTTTGTCGTTAGACAGTTTGTTTTTGTCCTAGGACAAAAGGTTTCTGTCGAGGGACAGAAATGTTCTGTCCCTCGACAGAAAAGCCCTTTTTGGCTTATTTCTTCTTGAAATAGTCCTTTGCCTGCTGCAATTCTTGGGTGTAAGTGGATGGCGACATGCTCAATTCGTCTTTGAAATAGAACATTCCGCCCCAATCGTAGGAGATTTTTATGTAGGAATATTGCACGCCGCTTTTCTTGACCACATGTCGGAGCAGCACCCGTCCTTTTTCCTTGTAGGTCTCCTCGGTGATGCCTTCGGGATAGACCTTATCCTCGAATTTCGGGATGGTAGGCGTCTGTTTTCCCTTGTTGGCATCGGTTTTCTTTTGGGAGATGTCGCCACCTTTTCTCGTCATCGAATCTTTCTTGGTTTTAGGGTTTTGAATACCGGCAATGGAGGTATCCTTACGGTTTCTCATGGTCGAATCGAGCTTGGCTCGCTCCTGATCTTCACGTCGTTGCTGCGCTACGCGATCCATGGAGTCCTGCAGGGCAATCTGCTGTTTATACTCGGTAGTCGTCCTCAAGCGTGCCAACGAATCGTTCTTGGCTTTATCCACAATGCTCTGTTTAGCCCTTATTTTGTTCAATGAATCGGAGACTATCTTGGCCTGAATGAGAGAATCTATCTTTTGTTGATTTCGCACTTCCACGTTTTGCTTGAGGCTTTCCTCATACACCTTCAATTCGTTTTGAATTTGGGTGTTATAAATCTGGTCGTAGTCGAAATCCTGATACTTTTGGTTGTATAATATCTTCACCGCCGGTTTTTTGAATACCGCCGCATCCTGCGAACCAGGGAACACATCCAGCAGCACCACATTGAACTTGTATTCGTATTCGTATTGCAATTCGGACGAATCGGGAACGGCAGTGGTAATGGTCAAAATCTTGGTTACATAACTTTCCTTGGAGACATAAATATTGTAAACTTGGTTCAAGTCAAGCTTGATTTCAAACTTCCCGCTTGAATTGCAGATAAATTCGCTGATGCGTTCGTTTTCCTTATAAACAACCATCTTGGCACCAGGGATATTCTTCTCCTCGCTCCTCACATTGCCGAATATCTTCAGATTTCCGGGTTTGATGACCTTGTTTTTCTGTGCCGACAAGGAAAATGAAATGCCAAGCAGAAACAACAGGATGATAATGCTTGATTTATGGATGGCCTTACTGGTTTCTGTGGTGTTCATTCTTTGAATATTATTTATAAGATTTGTGTAATTATGATTGTTGTTGCAAAAATTCTACCAAAAAGAGTGCTGCGAAAAAACGATTCTTGTTTAGGCGGTAAAAATAAACAATGAATGAATAGGAAAAGTTTATGAAAGGAATACTTTATCAACGATTTTATTAACAATTTCCAAGGCCTGAAGGTTCAAGCCAGGCAAATCATTCTTAAAATGTCGGATAAGATTCTCCGTTGGCATGTTTCCAACCAAATCATCGTTCGCCATCGGGCAGCCACCATATCCCCTCATGGCACCATCGAACCTATTGCAACCATTTTCATGTGCAGCCTTTATTTTTTCCTCCCAATTATGAGGATGTGTGTGTAGATGGGCTCCAAATTCAATGGTAGGTAAAGCAGTTATCAAGTTGCTGAACAAATACGAAATGGAATCAGGAGTTGCCACCCCAACAGTATCCGAAAGGGAAATGATCTTGATGCCCAAGTCCTGCAATCTGTTCACCCAATCGATGACCAATTGAGGGCTCCAAGGATCATTATAAGGATTGCCAAAACCCATCGAAATATAAACCACCAATTCTTTTTTATTTTCCACACAAAGCTTCTGAATGTTCTCAACCGTCTGCAAAGATTGCATGATGGTGGCATTGGTATTCCGCATCTGAAAAGTCTCCGAGATGGAAAAAGGAAAGCCCAGATAATTTATCGCTTCAAATTTTACCGCCTCTTCAGCACCTCTCGTATTGGCAATGATGGCAAGCAGTTTCGTCCTGGTATCCGTCAAATCCAACCCAGCCAAAACCTCTTTGGTATCCACCAGTTGAGGTATCGCCTTCGCCGACACGAAACTCCCGAAGTCAAGCGTATCAAACCCTACCTTCAGCAAGGCATTTATATATTCAATCTTCAATTCCGTGGGAATGAAATCATGGATACCCTGCATGGCATCACGCGGACATTCGATTAATTTTATCATGGCCTGATAACGGAAGAAAGAAGCTTTTTATTGATACGTTTCACCAAGCCCGGACCTTCATAAATAAACCCGGTGTACAGTTGAATCAAGTCAGCTCCCGCCTCCAACTTTTCCATCGCATCCTCCACCGAATGAATCCCACCCACACCAATTATCGGAAACGCCTTCTTCGATTTCGTGCTAAGATACCGAATCACCTCCGTACTCCTTTTCGTCAGTGGCTTGCCGCTCAATCCCCCCGCACCAAACGATTCCACACCACCAGTCATCAACCCATCCCTCGAAATAGTCGTGTTCGTAGCCACCACCCCATCAATCTTTGTCGAAATCACAATGTCAATGATGTCATCCAGCTGCTCATTCGTCAAATCAGGCGCAATCTTCAACAATATCGGCTTCTGAACACGCTTTGTGCCGTTCAATGATTTCAGGTGAACCAGCAATTTCGTCAACGGCTCCTTCTCTTGCAACGACCGCAAATTCGGCGTATTAGGCGAACTCACATTCACCACAAAATAATCCACAAAATCATGCAACGCATTAAAACAATATTCATAATCATCAATCGCATTGGCAATCTCCGTCACCTTGTTTTTGCCAATGTTACCCCCCACCACAATACCCGATTTCCGCCTCCTCAGCCGTCCAATCATCGCCTCACAACCCTCATTGTTAAACCCCATCCTATTTATCAGCGCCCCATCAGCAGGCAGTCGAAACAACCGTGGTTTTGCGTTCCCGCTTTGCCCCACAGGCGTCACCGTCCCCACCTCAATGAATCCAAAACCAAGACACCCCATCTCATCGATATTCGTCGCATCCTTGTCAAAACCAGCCGCCAAACCCACAGGATTCTTAAACCTCACACCAAAAACCGTCCGCTCCAAACGCCTATCCGAAACCCTGTAAAAGCTTCCTATCAAGGCACCCACACCAGGCACCAAACACACCCACTTCAAAATCCCAAACACCAACCTATGCGCGGTTTCAGGACTAAAAAGAAAAAGAATCGGCTTAACTAAATACTTATACATAACAGGCCGCAAAGATAAATATTTACCCCGACTAACCCATTCAAAAATACCCATTCCATCCCCCTCCCAATTTATAATTCATAATTCAACATTTATAATTTCTTGGAGCCTATGTACTCTTCTCGCATCATGGCCAGTCCCGCTATCCGCTGTAGCCGCTGCATCCCCATTGCCGATACAAAGCAGCGGGTTGCCGCTACTATCGGGGCTATGCTTTGACGGCAGCAGCCACGAAACAACTTTCATCAAATAACCTGGCTGCGGCGAAAAGGCGTAGCCTTTTCGCCGCAAACCCTGCTAAACAGAAGGTCTGGATTTGTACCCCCCGCTGGTCTGGATTTGCAATCCAGACCCCAAAAACACCTTTT
>CAIWCG010000240.1 GCA_903911135.1 uncultured Bacteroidota bacterium | reverse complement strand
TGGGTTCCGCGCTTTCAATGATGGACCAAAGGAAAACCGTGAGGTGGACTTCGTGAAACTAAGGAAGTTATTGGCAGAAGGACATGAATGGAATGATGAATTGCATAAGGCGATTTCTCCACAATATCAAACAGTAAATAACTAAACGATGGAAAAGATAAAACTAAGTATTACCAACGACAATTCCGTTGCAAGAATTCTTCTTGATGATGGCAAAGGTAATGTACTCGATGCCTTGATGATTGAGGAATTACAGAATGTTCTGGATTCATTCAAATATAAAAATGAATTGAAGTTAATCGTCTTTGAAGGAGCAGGTAAGCACTTCTCATTTGGGGCAAGCGTAGATGAACATAAGAAGGAATTTGCGGGCGCCATGTTAAGAGGCTTTCATCAATTGTTTTATAGCATTCGCGATTTGGGCA
Organism: uncultured Bacteroidota bacterium; assembly: GCA_903911135.1. Lineage (GTDB taxonomy): Bacteria > Bacteroidota > Bacteroidia > AKYH767-A > JABDAW01 > JABDAW01. The sequence continues at coordinate 2,840 of CAIWCG010000240.1, read as the reverse complement.
TCCCTTCACTAGCAAAAATATCAGGACAATGCCTTGGTGGCGGAATGGAATTGGCGATTATGTGCAACTTCCTTTTTGCTGACACCACTGTAAAAATGGGCCAACCCGAGATTATTCTTGGAGTCTTCCCCCCTCCTGCATCTTTGATTCTACCAGAGAAAATCGGTTATGCCAAAGCAGAGGAATTACTTATTACCGGTAAAACGATTACTGCCGATGAAGCTAAAAGCTTAGGATTGATTAATGAAGTTTTTACAGATAAGGATGCCTTGAATGCTGGGGTAGATGAATGGATTGAAAAAAACATTTTGCCTAAGAGTGCATCCTCACTTCGCTACGCTGTGAAAGCTGCAAGAGTGCGATTCAATCATGTGATAACAAACTTCCTGCCGCAGTTGGAATCAATTTATGTCAAGCAATTAATGGAAACTCATGATGCCAATGAAGGCATCAATTCCTTCCTCGAAAAAAGAAAACCTGTTTGGGAAAATAAATAATAATTTAATCAAATGAAAAATATAAAGACTGTTGGAGTTGTTGGTGCCGGAACAATGGGATCGGCATTGGCACAGAAGTTTGCACAGGAAGGATTTAAGGTAATCCTTGCTGACAGAGAAATGAAATTTGTAGAGAAAGGATTGAATGGCATAAAAGTCATGTTGAATGAAGGTTTGGAGAAGAAAGTATTCACTCAAGAACAAGTAACTATTGCTTTATCCAACCTAACTGGAACTGAAAACCTTGCCAATTTAAAGGTTTGTGACATCATTATCGAAGCTATATTTGAAGACATCAATGCCAAAAGAGAATTATTTAAAACTCTTAGTGAGGTGGTTCCTACAGATACCATTCTTGCTACCAATACTTCATCGTTTTCGGTTACTGAAATTGCAGCATCGGTGAAGAATCCAGAGCGATTCCTTGGACTTCATTATTTCTATCATGCTGCCAAGAATCGTTTAGTGGAAATCATTCCAGGAACCAAGACTTCGAATGAAACCTTGAAGGCGGCACATCAATTTGCAATTTTATCTGGTAAAGATCCAATCTACACCAAGGATGCTTATGGCTTTGCGGTCAATAGATTCTTTGTTCCATGGTTGAATGAAAGCGTTAAATTGCTGAAAGAAAATATTGGCTCCATCGAAGCAATCGATACTGCATGTATGAAGGCATTTGGCATTGGTATGGGACCATTTGCATTGATGAATGCTACCGGTGTTCCCATTGCTTTGCATGCTGAACGAACACTTGAATTCTTTGGCCCTTCCTACAAGGTTGGGGTATTATTGGAAGAACAAGTTGCCAAGAAAGAGAATTGGAATATCGGTGATATGGCTGCCATTTCCATTGATGCTGACCTTGAAAAGAAGATTGCCGAACGGATGTTGGGATGTGTTTTCTTTGTTTGTTCGCAGCTTTTGGAGGAGAAAGTTTGTTCTGCCATCGATTTGAATAAAGGAGCTAAGATAGGTTTGAAATGGAGGAAAGGTCCGATAGATTTGATGAAGCAATTCGGAGAAGCTGAAGTGCTGCGACTGGTTCAGAACTATTGCGCCATCTACAATGAAAAGATTCCTAAAGTAAATTCCGCCGATTGGAAGATGGAATATGTGCTCTTGGAAAAAGAAGGAGACCGAGCCATCATCACCATGAACCGCCCAGAGGATTTGAATTCCCTGAATGAAGAAGTGATGGCGTTGCTGGATGAGAAATTCACCGATGCAAGCAATGATGCAGCCATAAAAACCATTTTCATTACCGGTACAGGCAAGGCCTTTGTGGCTGGTGCCGACATCAAGTTCTTTGTGAAACACATGAAGAACAAAACCTTGGACAAGATTGTGGACTTCACAAAATATGGACAAGGCGTGCTTGAAAAGATTGATAAATCGTCAAAGAAAGTGGTGATGATAATGAACGGAATGGCTCTTGGTGGCGGCTTGGAACTGGCGCTTTGTGGCGATGTCATCCTCTCGGTTGGCAAGGCTACCATGGCGTTTCCTGAAACTGGCATCGGCATATATCCTGGCCTTGGCGGAACGCAACGCACCATCCCTCGTGTAGGAAAAGGCTTGGCGAAATATCTCATTCTTACCGGAAAGATGCTTGCTGCAAAGGAGGCGGAAGAGATTGGTTTGATTGATAAAGTTATTTCCATCGACGACCTGTTTGCGATTCTTAATGGAGACAAGGTCGTGCCTACAATACCCAAGAAAGAGCTTGGTGGAAAGTGGAAAGCCATCTCCGAATTGTATTCGAACAATAATTTCAAGCAGATAATGAGTGGCGACTATTCCAACGGGCATATCGAGCAGGAAGAAGTGGCCAAGATAGGCAAGACGATGAGTTTCAAGGCGCCGATAGCTATGAAGATAGCCGAAGATCTGATCAATGAAAACAAAGGACCACAATCGGAACTGGATAAACTCACCACCATCTTCAGCACCAATGACGCCATGCTTGGCCTCACTTCCATTGGCAAGCGGGTGGAGTTCAAGGGCGAATAAAGGAAGACGGATAATCATCCCAATAAAATGAAAAAGCCAACCACTAATTTATGGTTGGCTTTTTTTATGCAGGATATTGATATTCTTATGATAGCTCGCCAAACGCGAAGCAATTATAACCTTATCAAAGATAATTCGGAACAAAAGAAAGAGCAGGGACAAGTTATTTATGCTGATGATTATCTATAATAAACCTATTCCTCGCTCAATATTATCGGAAAGTAAAACACAAGAAATACTTCGCATTATAAAGGACTGAATTCATCAAGAACAGAAAAATACCAACCAGTAAAAATCTTAAACATAAAACAGATGCACAACACTCGGTTG
>CAIWCG010000239.1 GCA_903911135.1 uncultured Bacteroidota bacterium | reverse complement strand
GATATGGGAAGGCAGCGGCTACAGCGGATAGCGGGACTGGCCATGATACGAGTGGAGGATATAGGCTCCAAAAAAGAGTTATGAGTTATAAATTATGAGTTATGAGTGGGGAGGAGGGTGAGGGGATGTTAAATTTAATTCTTTATTTTGCATGCATTATGGCAGGAAACAGTTTTGGCGTTTTGTTTAGGGTGACGACTTTTGGCGAGTCGCATGGCGTGGGTATCGGTGTGGTGGTGGATGGTGTGCCATCGGGCTTGGTGATTGATGTGGACTTTCTGCAGCAGGAGCTGGATAGAAGGAAACCTGGGCAATCGGCGATTACTTCGGCAAGAAAGGAGGGGGATGTTTTTGAACTTATTTCGGGTGTTTTTGAGGGAAAAGCTACTGGTGCGCCTTTGACAATATTGATTAGAAACGAGGATTACAAGTCGGCGGATTATGATCATTTGAAGGATGCTTTCAGGCCATCGCATGCCGATTTTACGTATCATGAGAAATATGCTCATCGAGATTTTCGTGGAGGTGGCAGGTCGTCGGCCCGAGAAACGGCAGCTCGTGTGGCTGCTGGAGCGATAGCAAAAATGATTTTAAAAAAGCTGAATGTGAGTGTTCAGGCGTATGTTTCTCAAGTTGGGGATGTGAAGTTGGAGCAACCTTATCAGGATTTGGATTTGACTGCCATTGAGACGAATGCTGTTCGTTGCCCGGATGCAAGTGTGGCAGACAAAATGATTGCAAGAATTCAGGAGGTGAAGAAAGAAGGGGATACGATTGGAGGTGTGATTTCGTGTGTCATCATGGGGGTTCCTGCTGGTTGGGGAGAGCCTGTTTTCGACAAGCTTCATGCTGATATTTCCAAAGCGATGATGAGCATCAATGCAGCAAAGGGATTTGAATATGGCTCCGGCTTTGAAGGCGTGAAAATGAAGGGTTCGGAACATAATGATCTATTTGTAAAGAAGGATGAAAAGATAGGTACCATCACTAATAATTCAGGCGGAATACAAGGCGGAATCTCGAATGGGGAGGATATCTATTTTAGAGTAGCCTTTAAGCCGGTTGCAACGATTTTACAAAATCAGAATAGCGTAAACACTGCCGGTGAAACCATTGAACTGAAAGGCAAAGGAAGACATGATCCTTGTGTTGTTCCGAGAGCAGTTCCGATAGTGGAAGCCATGACTGCCATCGTATTGGTGGATCATTATTTTAGGCATCATGCCTTAAACATTGAGTTATAAAAAAGGAATCTATTTCTCTTTTGGGGCCAATAACTTCAAGGTATTCAACAACAATCCCGGTCGGTCAAAATAAAAGTTGCAGTTGCCGAAACGCTTATGCACAACCAGTCTTTTGGTGCCTGCAAAAGTGAAGACATAAGGCTGTTCATCATAAATTATTGCCTGTAATCTCTTGACCATGGGGATGTATTTTGAAGGATTGATTTCGTATTTAATGGAGTCTATCAAGGCATCCGATTCAGGGGTTCCGAAGCCGGTAAAATTATCGCCTCCTGTTGCCCACGATTTGGAATGCCATGTTTGAGTGTAATCTGCAGGCAAGGAAGTTTCGCCCCATGCACCCATAGCCATATCGAAATCGTGGGTATGGTTTTTCTTGCTATGGGTTTTGGGGTCCAATGGGTTTAGGTTGGCTTTAATTCCGGCTTTATACAATGCTTCGGCAATCATCGTGGCTGCATCTTTCCATTCTACCTGTACGTTTGGAAAATTTATGTCGAATTCAAACTTTACCTTTTGGCCGTCAATCATCTTATCGCGAACATTATCCCCATCTGTATCTTTCCAACCAGCATCATCAAGAAGTTTCTTGGCCTGCTCCACATCAAATGGGATCAACTTCAAATCAGAATTATATTCTTTCTTCAAAGGGGATACAGGTCCGTTTATTCGAGTGAGAATATTATGGTTCAGAATTTTATTCATTTCATCAAGTGGCATGAGCAAAGCCATAGCTCTCCGAACTTTTTTATCTGTAAACAACTTCTTATGCTTGAATCCATCCGGCTTCATGTTCATTGATATAAAGGAATAATTATAAGTGCTCAAGATTTCAGAATTATAATTTTTATTGAAGGAAGAATCTTTTTGAAGCTCCAGCAAAACCTTTGGCGACAAACTAGAGGTGGCATCTACGCCTTGAGATTTCAATTCAAGCATCTGAGCATTTGGATCTTTAACGATTTTTAAAATGATTTTATCCGGATAGGCCGCTTCGAAATAATTCTTGCTGCTTTGAGTCCAATGATTGGTCTTCTTTTCAAGAGTCAATGATTGGCCTTCATCCCATTTTGTCAACTTATACATGCCTAATCCATTCATGTATTGAGGATTTCGACCATATTTCTCATTATTGAATTCCTTGGCCCATTCCGAAAGATCCTTATGTTTGTCAGCCCTAAAGGAAGTATCATCAAACTGATTAAAAGTATAATTAGACAATACATTTTTGGCATCAAAATAAATGCGCTCCATAATTGGAAAATCAATGGCAAAAGTCTGGTTCACAATCGCCCTTCTTTTCATGACAATTGAAAATTTCCTTTGGTTGGTTTTATCAACAACAATATCCTTTATGTTTTCTACACCGTCCTTCGATTCTGGATTTTCAACCAAAGGGCATTTGTTTGCTTTAAAGGTAAAGATTATATCGTCAACCGTAAGTTGCTTGCCATCATCCCACTTCGGTTCATCACGTAATTCATAAGAATAAATCAGCTGGTCGTCGGAAATAATGGGCATGGTCTTGGCAATCCCGGCATTAATGTCCAATTTTTCGAGATTCACCATGTTCAAAAATCCATGCATATATAGATTCATTTCAAAACGCAACGCAGAATTGCCATTGGTAGGGTGCAATCCATCAGGTTCGCCCAAAACCTGATAAACGATAATATTTTTTTTTGACCAAGCAGGCAAGAAATCTTTCGAATCATCTTTTTTGACACACTTGATGGAATCAGAAATGGTAATATTTTCTTTTTGTTGATGTTTATTGTTTCCATTGCAGCCAACAAGGAAGGCTAACGCAATGAAAATCAAAACTATACAACCATATTTGCTGTACATCAAGGAATTAATTAGAGGTTTCATGTTCATTATAATTTTAGCTGGACAAAAATACTCAATTATGGAAAAAGAACAGGAAAACATAGGCAGACAAAAAATATTTATGACAAAGTTTTTTATTTCCCCAATCTATTTTCTATATTTGCGCCCCCTAACAAAGGAGAGGTGCCTGAGAGGCCGAAAGGAACAGTTTGCTAAACTGTCGTACTGGAAACGGTACCGAGGGTTCGAATCCCTCCCTCTCCGCAGACGTTCTTTAAATAACACCTCGGGGTGTAGCGTAGCCCGGCTTATCGCGCCTGCTTTGGGAGCAGGAGGTCGCAGGTTCGAATCCTGCTACCCCGACCAACAAAATCAAGGGTTTCAGAAGGTCAACTTCTGGGACCCTTTTTCATTTGCACAAAATTTGCATTATTTTGGTGACGGAAAAATTCATCGTTATCAGCATGCACAGTCCATCAAGTCGACCAATAAATATTTAAAATACGTAAGATGCTTTGGAATGGGG
>CAIWCG010000238.1 GCA_903911135.1 uncultured Bacteroidota bacterium | reverse complement strand
TTACGGAAGTTATAGATGCCTTCCATAGACGTCTATGGAACCTTACGGAAGTTTCGGACGATTACAAACCCTTGATTTATATGCAAAAACAAGAAAAACAATCCTTATATATATATAGTATCACTTTTGCTTGAGTTTGGGATGATTAAGGATTTTATCATGGTTGATGAAAGCTGGAACGAGCAAGCTGCCGTCAAAACATAGCCCCGATAGTAGCGGCAGCCCGCTGCTTGGTGTCGGCAATGGGGATGCAGCGGCTACAGCGGATAGCGGGACGTAGATGGGACGAGAAGTGGATATAGGCTTCAAATTATCAGAACTATGTTAGTTTTGCAGGCCTAAAACAAAAATAATGAAGTACACTAAACACCTATTCGTATGCACCAACCAAAGAAAGGAAGGTGCGCGCATCAGTTGCGGCGAAGAACATGGAATGGAACTGATAAAGGCGTTCAAGGAATTGATAAAAGCCAATGGATTGAATGTGGAAATGCGGGCTCAAAAGACCGGATGCCTGGACATCTGCGAATATGGCCCGAACGTGGTGGTTTATCCCGAAGGAACGTTTTATGGCAAGGTGCAATTGAGCGACGTGGCCGAAATAGTGGAGGAACATTTGGTGAACAACCGACCTGTTCAGCGGCTGATAATCGATTTCTCGAAGAAGGCGGAATAAACCATTCGGGGATGAACTCGCATGACTTGGAGGTGTATCGGCTGGATTTGGTTCTGATTCAGGAAACCGCCGATAGAATCATCAAGGACTTCGACTTGTTCGGGTTTGTCATCCAGTTTTCGGGCAATAAGGAAACGGCTTATGGGGAGCTTAAGGAGCAGCTGCTTCCGGTGTTCAATGGGCTACTGTCGAACAACCGGCAGAAGCTGATGCGGATGCTTTATATCATCGACATTTCGGAGCGCAAACTATCAAACATGATAAGGAATTATCCCGATGAATCGATGGGGAGCATCATCTCACATCTGGTGATAGAACGCGAACTTCAGAAGGTCATCACCAGAAGATTTTATAGCCCAAAGAAACTAGACTGAAGCTGTTTTTGAATTTTCGGTATCCTTGACTACACCCATGGCGCAAAACTTGTTTATGCGCTTCTCTATGCGTTTGTCGGCATCCATAGGCAGCAGTTTGGTTAGGTGTTTCTTTATTTCCGCCTTGACAATGTGAAACATCTTGTCTGGATCATTATGAGCACCGCCAAAAGGTTCTTTTACGATGCCGTCAATCAATTTCTGAGATAACATGTCGTCGGCAGTAAGGTGCAAGCATTCGGCAGCCTTCTCCTTGAAATCCCAACTTCTCCAAAGGATGGAAGAGCATGATTCGGGAGAAATAACCGAATACCAAGTATATTCCAACATCAAAACCTTATCGCCGATACCGATTCCTAAAGCACCGCCTGAAGCACCTTCGCCAATGATGATGCAGATAATGGGAACACGAAGTTTAGCCATCTCGAAAAGATTGCGTGCAATGGCTTCGGCCTGTCCTCTCTCCTCTGCTTCCAACCCTGGGAATGCTCCCGGAGTGTCAATCAAAGTAACGATGGGCTTGTTGAATTTCTCTGCCAGTTTCATCAATCGTAGAGCCTTGCGATAACCTTCAGGGTTGGCCATGCCGAAGTTTCTCATTTGTCGAGTTTTGGTGTTATGACCTTTCTGATGACCGATAAACATCACCGTTTGACCATCTACACTGCCGAAACCACCAACTATGGCCTTATCATCCTTCACGGTTCTGTCACCATGAAACTCAACGAATGAATCGCCACAAATGGATTTGATATAATTCAAGGTATAAGGTCTTTCGGGGTGTCTGGATATTTGAACTTTCTGCCAAGGGGTGAGATTATTGAATATGTTGGTTCGGGCTTCTTCAATTTTCTTTTCCAGGTCGGCTATGGTAGAAGTCATGTCCACCTTGGATTTCTCACCTATTTGTTTTGACTTTTCTATCTGTTCCTGCAATTCTCCAATCGGTTTTTCAAAATCTAATAGAATCATACTTTTATTTATTGGTTAAAACAATTTTTATCGGGGAGGCCAAATTACAAATTTTAATAGAAAAGGTTTTCGTATCTAACTATTAAATTTTAATTTCGCCGCTCTCAATAAAATAATGATTGCATTTCCAAACGCTAAAATAAACATCGGCTTGAACATCGTGTCCAAGCGAAAAGACGGTTATCACAACATAGAAACCGTCTTTTTTCCAATAGATTACAGCGACATTCTGGAAGTGATGGAAGTAGAAACCGAAGCCATAGAGCCAAAACGAAAATCAAAGAAGGAGCCCGTTCTGAACCCCATCGAATTCAATCAAACCGGAATAAAAATTCCTGGAAAACCTGAAGAAAATAGCTGTTTCAAGGCCTATCGCCTCTTGGAAAATGACTACGAACTGCCTCCCATTGCCATGCATCTGCATAAGATCATTCCCACTGGCGCAGGACTTGGAGGTGGCTCGGCTGATGGGGCCTTTATCCTGAAACTGCTGAACAACCTTTTCCATATCGGCTTGACGGACAAGGAACTGGAGAAATATGCCGGCAAACTCGGCAGCGACTGCCCTGTTTTCATTCAAAACGTACCGGTTTATGCCAACGGAAGGGGCGAAATTTTTGACCCCATAAAGGTTGATTTGGCCGACTATCACCTGGTGCTCATCACGCCTTCCATCCACGTTTCCACTGCCGAGGCTTATGCCAAGGTGACCCCCTACGAACCCGGATATTCCCTCAAGGACGTCATCAAACAGCCGGTAGAAAACTGGAAAAAGAAGATAAAAAACGACTTCGAGCTCACCATCTTCAAGAAATATCCCGCCATCGCCGCCATCAAAAAAGAACTCTATGCAAAAGGCGCCATTTACGCCTCCATGAGCGGCAGCGGCTCCACAGTTTATGGAATTTTCCGCAAGCACGAAGTCTGGAAAATGTCCTTCAAAGGCTGCAAAGTTCATTGGGTGGCGCTATAATTCCAATGCTTTTTCTTTTTTGGAGCCTATGTTCGGTTCTCGTACCGATGTACGTCCTGCCAGCCACCAGTTATCTCTGCCTTACCCCCCAAAAATGCCAACGCACAAGAGGATAATCTTGGGCATGTCAGGGCTATTTCCGATGGCAGGTTGCTTCGAACCAGTTTTCATCCCAAAACCTGCATTTCGACGCCAGTCAAATGGATTTTGACCATCGTCAGAGGCATTTTGACTATAGTCTGGAAGAATTTGACCATAGTCAGAGTGATTTTGACGCTCGTCAAAATGGCTTTGACAACGGTCATTTTGACTTTGACCATCGTCATTTTGGGTTCGACAACCGTCAAAATGAATTTGACCACCGTAAAAATGGAAAATTGGGCTATAAAACAGAAAAAAAAGGTTCAGGAAATGATTTCCTGAACGCAGGAAACGGATTCCTGAACACAGGAAATGAATTCCTGAATATAGGAAACGCTTTCCTGAACGCAGGAAATGAAAAACTATCTTCAGGAAATGGTTTCCTGAACACAGGAAATGAATTCCTGAACACAGGAAACGATTTCCTGAACGCAGGAAATGGTTTCCTGAACTTCAGAAATGGGTATTTTTAGCTTGATTTAGCTTGAAGTAGTCCTGAATTTAGAGAATTTGTTGCGAGAACTGCCTGTGGTGTTGGCAGCAATCGTGGTTCGGAGCTTGGGCGAGGGAGTGGAGAGGAGCCGAAGGCTGTTCTTTGCCTCCTGTTGGCCTTTGGTGGTGGAGGCAAAAACGGAGCGTAGCGAACCCTCGTAGCACCCCGACCCCTTGCAGCAGCCCTTTCCCTTAAGGCTGCTGCTGGGGGCGCCCCAAAAGGAAAATTAGGAATTATAAATTAGGAATTAGGAACGGAGAAAGGCATTTGATGGGAAGGAATTTTTTGAGGAAGGCTCAGAAACCGGATGAATGGAACTCGGTGAGGGTGAGCATTCGGTGGGATATGGGGTCGTAGAGTTTTAAATTCAATGAGGTGTGGAGGTCCTTGAAATTGAAGGTGGTGATTTTGGCCTGTTGTAGTTCGGGGATGGCTTTCATGGCTTCGGGGAGGCGATAAAAAGGGATTTTTGCGTTGATGTGATGGATGTGATGATAGCCGATATTGGCGGTGAACCATTGCATGAAGGGGTTCATGATGAGGTAGCTCGATGATTCGAGTGCGGCGTCTTCGTAGGTCCATTGGTTGCGTACTTTAAAGGTGACACCGGGGAAGTTGTGCTGGATGTAAAACAGTAATGCCCCCAGTCCGCAGGCGATGAAATAGGGGATGAAAAAGGTGAGGAGAAATGCTTGCCAGCCAAGGAAATAGGCAATGGCGAAACCGAGAGAAAAGTGCAGCAATATGGCTATACCACAATCGATGTGTTTCCTTGGGCTGTTGCGGAACGAATAGATGGTGAGGGAATACATGAAGATGGACAGATAACCGAATAATATGGTGATGGGATGCCTGCTGGCAAGGTAGGCCATGCGTTGCCCATGGCTTAGTTCGGAGAATTTCTCTACGGTGAGTGTAGGGAAAGCGCCTACTTCTGAAACGGGCATCTTGGAGTTGTGCTTATGATGAAAATCGTGCGACCTTTTCCAGATGCTTGGCGGAGCAAGGATGAATATTCCGAATAGGGTGAAGATGATTTCGGCAAGAATGGATTTGTTCAGGATGGCCCCATGCTGCTGGTCGTGATAGATGACGAACAATCGAACAATGACCAATCCGGCCAAGATGCTGCAGATGATTTTTGCGAGCAGATTGACATTGTAATGGGTTCCTAACATCAGGGCTATCAGTATGACGATGGTGGAAAGGGTGTAATACCAACTTAGCAGGCGGTTTTCGTGGGCAAACTTACGGGTGGCAAGGATTAATTCTTTTCCTGATAACATGTTATTGATAATTGGGGCAAATTTAAGAAAAGGACTTGAAGGAAGTCTTTTCAAGATAAGATTTTCCTGAATTTATTGAACTGGTGTTGGCTTCTTGTGTTTCCATCTTCGGTGAGACCAAAGCCATATTTCGGGTTTTTCAATGATATCCTTTTCCAATCGCTTGATGAATGTTTCAGAGATTTCATTTTCTGAAGTAGCCTTAGGGTTTTCAAACAACAACTCGGCATGGATGTCGTAATAGCCACGTTTCACACGGTCTATCTTGATGTAAACTATTGGGTAATCGAGTTTCTTTGAAAGCTTTTCGGCACCGGTAAACACAGGCGTATCCTGATTCAGAAACTTTGTCCAATAGGCATTGTCAGGAAAAGGTGTTTGATCGGCAATGAAAGCGGTTGCACTGATGATTCCCTTGTTTGAAATCATGTCGCGAAGGGTATTATGCACTTTTATAAGCTTGGTTCCAAAAACAGTTCTGGTCTTTACTATCAAGTCTTCGAAATGCTTGTTCGACAAAGGTTTATAGATGACATAAAGTTGATAATCCGTCTGCAAAGTAAACGATGAGCCCGCCCATTCCCAATTACCATAATGCCCCATCAGCAGAATGATACTTTTCTTTTCAGCATAAATCTTCTCGAACAAAGTTGTATCATGAAACTTGATATGTTTCAAGGTCTGTTTGCGAGTCATGGTAATCTTCTTGAAGGTCTCCAAGGTCAAGTCACACAAATAGGAATAGAATTTCTTGCTTAGTTCCTTAATCTCCTTATCAGTTTTGTCAGGAAAGGAATTGTGAAGGTTTTGTTCCACTATTTTTCGTCTGTAGCCCACCAGATAATAAAGGATGCAATACAGTCCGTCCGATATTCGATACATAACCCAAAATGGCAGTAGCGACAATAGATAGATGAATGGTAATAGGATGTAAAAACTTATTGCTTGCATAATTATTCGGCTGCAAAAGTAGAAAATGAAACAGAGTTACTGCTTTGTCAAATAAAAGTTTTTCTATATTTGCTCCATTAATTTATAAAACAAAACGCATGAACACACTTACCAAACTTGCATTAGCATTACTTTTCACAGCATCTTGCATGGCAATAACCGCCTTTGCACAAACTGTTCCACAGGCTGTAAACTACCAAGCCATTGCTCGCAATTCAGCTGGCAATCCACTCATCAATCAAACCCTTTGCATGCGATTCAGCATTGATAGTGCCAGTGCTTCAGGCCCCATTCAATATCGTGAAACTCAAACTGTAACTACCAATGGTTTTGGTTTGTTCACCATAAAATTAGGTATGGGAACAGTGGTACAAGGTGTCTTCGCAAATATTCCTTGGCATTTAGGCAATCAATATCTGCAAGCGGAAATGGATTTAGGCTGCTCAAACAATTGGGTCGATATGGGAACTTCGCAGTTACTCACTGTTCCATATGCATTCTATGCCGGTTCTGGTGGTGGCCCAACAGGTCCTACTGGCCCAACAGGCCCAGCTGGTTTAAATGGTGCTTCTGGTCCCACTGGCCCAACAGGTCCTGCTGGAGCAAACGGAGCTACTGGCCCAACTGGTCCTTCAGGTATCAATGGTGCTACCGGTCCTTCTGGTGTTACAGGTCCTACTGGTCCTTCTGGAACGAATGGAACTAACGGTGTTACCGGTCCTACCGGAACTGCAGGAACCAATGGTGTAACAGGCCCTACCGGAACTGCAGGAACCAACGGCGTTACTGGTCCTTCAGGAATCAATGGAACTAACGGCACAACAGGTGCTACTGGCCCATCTGGAACCAATGGAACCAATGGAACTACAGGCCCTACCGGTCTCACAGGTGCTGCCGGACCTACAGGTGCCGCAGGTGCTGGCGGATTGGCTGACTTCGGAGAATTTTATCTCAATGGAAGCCTAAGTGGTATTACCGTGGCAAACAACGCTGCCATTCCATTCTCCACACTTATAAACACTCCTACTGGCACTGCCATCACTCTTAATTCAGGAAACATTCGCATCAACAGCAATGGCTATTACCTCATCAATTGCAACATCCTTGCTCAATGCGATTTCGACTTACGTGTTGATGGCATTTCTTCCCTACCTCAGCACAACATAGAATATAACGGCCAAATACCTGCAAATGGCACCTTCATTGTACACTTAACAGGCACCCTTCCACACACCCTTTCCTTCGTGCAAGTAAGCGGAGGCGATTGCATCGTAAACGATTTTGGTGGAGGTTCAGGCCCTGCAGCCATCGTTACCGTTGCCAAGATGCAGTAGCATTTGGCAAATTAGGCTAGATATCCACCCTAATTTATAATTCATAATTCAACATTTATAATTTCCATTTGGGGGCGCCCCCTTTTAGCTGCCAAGGGAGAAAAGGCAGCTAAAAGAGGTCGGGGTGTTGCGTGGGTTCGCTGCGCTCCGTTTTTGCCGCCATCACCATATCCCGATAAAAGGCGGCAAAGAACCGCCTTCGGCGCCACTACACTCCCTCGCCCAAGACCATTCGCAGGTCTTGGTTTGCAATGAAACAATTAGAAATAATGATTTTTTTGCATTAAATGGCCGTATTTTCAATTAAGGCAGTAAGTTGCAGCCATGTATGGCTTAACAGAACTGTTTAGCCTATAATGCGAAGCCATGTATGACTTAACAGAACTGTTTAACCTATAATGCGAAGCCATGTATGACTTAACAGAACTGTTTAGCCTATAATGCGAAGCCATGTATGGCTAAACAGAACTGTTTGGTCTATAATGTGAAGCCATGTATGCCTTAACAGAACTGTTTGGTCTATAATGCGAAGCCATGTATGCCCCAATTGAAAATATAGGCCAATAATGGCTAGCCATTATGCCCTCAACAGAATTTATAGCTTGAGAATCAAAAAAACTGATGCCTTTTATACTGTTATTATATATGGCAGCCGTTCTTTTGGGTTTGGTAGGGCAAACATTTTGTTCAAATAAGACTGAACTTTACCAATGTTTGAAACTTTGGTGAGAGTTATTTATAGCTGGGTTGGCTACGGCGAAAAGGCTTTGCCTTTTCGCCGCAGCCACGTTACTTGCTAAAAGCCATTTCGAAGCTACCTGCCGTCAAATCATAGCCCCGATAGTAGCGGCAGCCCGCTGCTTGGTGTCGGTAATGGGAATGCAGCGGCTACAGCGGATAGCGGGACTGGACATGATACGAGAACCTGCCATAGGCTCCTTAAAAAAATTATGAATCATAATTTAAGGCAAGATATTTACCTGATAAAACCATAGTTTTGCCCACAAGAAACTATATAAACGATGCGCAAACTTCAAAACGAGGAACTGAACAGGAAAACGATAGAGGAATTTCATCATTCGGCCAAAACTCCGGTCGTCATCGTGTTGGATAATGTGCGGAGCTTGAACAATATCGGCTCGGTTTTTCGTACTGCTGACGCTTTTTTGATTGAGGCGATTTATTTGTGCGGCATCACCGCTACCCCACCCCACCGCGAGATTCAAAAAACTGCACTCGGTGCCACCGAATCGGTGTCTTGGAAACATTTTACAAAGGCATCGGATGCGCTCACAGAATTGAAGGAAAATGGGTACACCATCATTGCGATTGAGCAAATTGACAGCAGCATTTCGCTTACTTCGTTCATTCCGGAGGCTCAATCAAAATATGCCTTGATTTTTGGCAATGAAATTTCGGGTGTCGATGAGGCGCTCCTTCCCCAAACGGATTCTTGCATAGAAATCACTCAATTCGGCACCAAGCATTCATTGAACATCGCTGTTACAGTCGGGATTGTGGTTTGGGATTTCTTCAATAAACTGACAGCCACAAAATAAAAAAGCCCACCGAATTGGTGGGCTCTTATTATTTATTTTTATTTATCGAAGACTATTTTGTATTTTTTATAATGGTAAAATCAACTCTTCTGTTGATGGCAAGAATATTCTTGGCAAATGGTTCTGTTTTGCCTTTTGATTCTGTCATCAGCCTGTTTGCATCAATTCCATACACCTTAACCAAATGTTTTTTCGCTTCATCAGCTCTCATCTGTCCCAATTTTTTATTGTAATCGTTGGAAGCGCTTTCATCACAGTTACCTGTAATCATTAACTTCATATCAGGATGATTGACAAGCAATTTGGCTAAATGTGCCAACCTTTCATAATCTATATATTGAATGGTAGAACCATCGATTGGAAAATAAAGAGAAGGCAAATAAGAATCACCGGACATGGTGGTGTTATAGTTATTGATGGTTGTCCTCATATCATTGATGTTCAACTTCATGCTATCAATTCTGGTATTTACATCCCCTAATTGTTTGTCAACTTTTCCTTGTAAATCCTTCATCTTTTGATCCTCGTCGGCTAATTGTTTTTTCACGGTATCAGCCAATCCGGCAATTTGTTTCTTTACATCAGCTATTTGATTGTAAATATCGCCAATCGGATTTACCCAATCAATATTTCGATCCTTTTTACCAAAGATATAAATAACTCCAAGGCTAGCCCATCCATAAGATTGACTAT
This sequence comes from uncultured Bacteroidota bacterium, assembly GCA_903911135.1. Classification (GTDB taxonomy): domain Bacteria; phylum Bacteroidota; class Bacteroidia; order AKYH767-A; family JABDAW01; genus JABDAW01. Next base: position 6,688 of record CAIWCG010000238.1, on the reverse strand, counting down.
AAACTAAAGGACTCCAAGTATAATCCATTTTACTTCCCATAGAAACAGTATATCTATAACGAAGCATTAAATTTATATGGTGTGTTAAATCATACAATACTCCCAAACTGACAGGAAAGGTAAATTCACTGGTATTCCCTAGTCCAGTATGTTGAAACAATGAATCTGGATATTGTTTAAAGGTTCGTTGATAAATATCTGCTTTATCTGCCTTCATATCGTCGGTAAGTTTTGGTAAGAAACTTATTTGACCAAAACCGACTGAACCCATAAAGTTTATTTTATGATTTCTGCTTAGCCAAGTGAAATTACCAATGGTAAAAACTCCATTAATTGAAAAATCGTAATTTACTTTGGTATCCATGGTAGCATGGTGAACATCATTTTTACCTTTAAGGTCTCCCATTGACAAATCTGCTTCTAATCCCAATAAATGAGTTAAACTTTTTTTCAATGTAAGCCCGTAAAATATCCCTGGGTTAAGTGTTGGTCTTTGAAGATAATATGCGGAACTTGTAATGGTGCCATAAAAAACACTTGGACCAACATTCAATCCAACTGACCAAGTATTGAAATCACTTCGTTTTGGCATTAAATCAAAACTTTGGGAACTGCTTGCTGTTGTTTGCTGCGAACCCTGAGTTTGAGCGAATAAGGTCAAACTACCAAATGCCAAAACTATTCCGGCAAATAAAAATTTAATTGATTTCATTATTATGAATTTTAGTTTTTTTTCAAGGCTGCAATATTACAACTTTTTTTTATCATCACAAAACGCAATGTTAACATTATTAAATAAAGTTTTCAAATATTTCGTGTCAATATTGAAAACAGGTAAGTCAAATTTGAATCATTTATTATATCTATAGGTGTTAACAATTATATTACTGAATTTAACCTATAACGGAAATATGCCTATTTGGTTACATGGTTATGTATTTTAACACTTAAAGAATCTTTGCATTTATTTGACAATTCTAACAAGGAACTGTTAACAAATGGGTGGATAAAAGTTGGTATTAGTTCTATCAATGGCATCAAAACAAACTTTCTAAATTCAATTTCTGGGTGCGGAATTATCAAATTATCCAGTTTGACTATACCCGATCCATAAAACAAAATATCCAAATCAATGATTCTAGGCTCCCATTTAATGCTGCGTTTTCTTCCCATTTTTTCTTCCATTCTCATTAATTTCCCCAAAATAACTGAAGGAGCCTCGTTTGATAAAACAGAAACAATTTGATTTAAGAACTTAGGTTGGTCTTCATTTCCATAAGCATCCGTTTCATATATTGACGATTGCCTGAATAACCTACCCATGTCGCTTTCAATCATTAATCTGGCCTGATTCAAATTTTCTAGCCTGTTGACAAGATTGCTTCCCAATGAAATGAATACTTCTACCATTGGTCGCAAAATTAGATAAAACAAACAATTTCAATGCTTTGCGAACGATTCCTTATGTTTGCACGAAAAAACATAAAACATGACCAAGATATTATTCGTTGCCGCAACCTTAGGAGAAATCACCAAGATTACTGAACATCTTGAAGTGATTGATGACTCCAAACCCAATTTGAAGCATTACCATTTTCAGGGTGCAAAAATAGATATGTTGATTACGGGCGTAGGCATGGTGGCAACTACTTACCAACTGACAAAAATCCTTTCCAATGATTTTTACACTGCAGTTTATAATATTGGAATTTGTGGTTGTTTCAATCGAACCATTCCCTTGGGAACTGTCCTGAACATTTCTTCAGATTCCTTCCCTGAACTAGGTGCTGAAGATGGACCGGAATTCATTTCCGCTTTTGAAATTGGGCTAATTGAAAAAAATGAGCCTCCTTTTAAAAATGGGTTATTATACTCCTATCACCCGCCACAAGTCAAGACATCGAACAATTTAAAACAGGTCCATGGAATAACGGTAAAAAAAGTTCATGGCAAGGAGGAAAGCATAAATGAAACCATAAATGTTTATCATCCTGATACAGAAAGCATGGAAGGTGCTGCTTTTCTTTATGTTTGTTTGAAGGAGCAAGTGCCATGTGCCCAAATTAGAGCCGTTTCCAATTATGTAGAACGCAGGAACAGGGATGCTTGGCAAATTGAGACTGCCATAGAAAATCTAACTCATGTGGTGATGGATATGCTCACAGAAATTACTTCCGGATAGATTTTTCTTAAGATAAAACTATTCTACTACCATTTTTCCTGTTCCCAATAGTGCCTTTGTTTCATCAATAAGTTTATAAAAATACATTCCGCTGGGCAAATTGTTTCTATGGATGATGACATCTTTGTTATTGCCTACAAAGATATTTTGAACCTCCTGCCCAAAAAGATTATAAACATGTAGGGACATATTATTATATGGACTTACGCTTTGAAAGGTGAGCGTGGCTTGAGCGCTGAATGGATTGGGGGTTAATAGAAGTGAGGTGGTTTGAGGAATTTCATATATTGCTGCATTTGTACATAATGTAGTATCAAAACAACCATTATTGACGATTGTATGAGGTGATAATACAATCCCTCCCCTAGATATTATTGTTGAAGTTAGTGTTACTTGTGTTGCAGTAGAACTTATTATTGTTGAAGAATTCCCTTGAAAACATCCTGTATTTCCATTTGAATCGGTTTTGATCAAATAAATACTGCCGCTTACCATGCTGAACTTAGCAATTGATCCTACAACTATATATCCTCCATCAGATGTTTGTTGAACAGATAACCCACTTGAACCATGCGTGCCACCATAAATCTTTGTCCATAATATATTTCCAATGGAATCTGTTTTAATTAAATAAAGAGCTACTAAACTAACACCAAAACTATTCGTTTCTCCTGAAATTATATATCCGCCATCAGAAGTTTGCTGAACGCAAAATCCCTTTTCATAACCAGTTCCGCCGTATGCCTTCGTCCATAAGGTATCCCCAATGAAATTTGTCTTGATTAAATAAACATCATTATTTCCTGCTCCAAAACTACCGGTAAATCCAACAATGATAAATCCTCCATCTGTTGTTTGCCGAACATAATTGCCACATTCATAACCAATGCCTCCATAAGTCTTTGTCCACAAGGTATCTCCTGTCGAATTTGTTTTGATTAGATAGACATCCGAATTTCCGGAACCATAACTATCCGTATATCCTATTATAATATATCCCCCATCTGTTGTTTGTTGAACCGAAGTGCCAACATCACTACCGGTTCCGCCATAAGTCCTTGTCCATAAAGTATCTCCAATTGAATTTATTTTGATTAAATAAACATCATTATTTCCTGCACCATAACTATAGGTATACCCTAAGATGATATACCCTCCATCATTGGTTTGTTGAACACAATTCGCTGCATCACTATTTAATCCACCATAAGTTTTTGTCCATAAGGTGTCTCTATTTGATTTTGTTTTTATTAAATAAACTCCTCCAGCTCCAAAATTATTTGTATTTCCGGCTACTATATATCCACTGTCAGCAGTTTGTTGGACATAGTATCCAGCATCTCCTCCTGATTCTCCGAATGTTTTTGTCCATAAAACAGAACCTGATGAATTTGTTTTAATCAAATAAAGATCATCACTTCCAGCACCATAACTTGATGTTGTACCTGCAATAATATATCCACCGTCATGCGTCTGTTGAACAGAAGCGCCCTCCTCTATTGCATCAAGTCCTCCATAAGTCTTCTGAAACATTACTTGCCCCCTCCCACTCATCCCCGCCAACCCCAGCATCACCATCAAAAGTATCCGTCTTTTCATCTTGTTTAATTATTTTTTGAGTTACAAAAATACACATAATTATTTAGTAATGACAAATGCTATCCTATTATTTCCTTCCATGATACTCCAATAGTACCTCCTAAACATACCCATAAAAGTTCATCATTACCATCTTTCAGCCTTTTAAATTCTCATTTCTAATGCCCAAAAATCCATCACTCCCTCAAAAACCCTTAAAATCCCCCATTTTTCACAATAACGCTCCTATTCAATTCATTTCCCACCAACTTCACTCCTTCCCCCCAAGGGTGCATTCATACTTTTCGCATAGTGATTCATACCAAACGCATAGTGTTTTATACTTTTCGCATAGTGATTCATCCCAAACGCATAGTGTTTTATCTTTTTCGCATAGTGATTCATCCCAAACGGATAGTGTTTTATACTTTTCGCTAAGTCATCCCTACTAAACGCATAGTGTTTCATATTTCTCGCATAGTGATTCATACCAAACGCATAGTATTTAATATTTTTCACTAATTCTTTCATTCCAAAAGCCCAGCATTTTCATCCAAATCCCATTCATTTCTTCAAATAATCTCCGTTGATGCAAGATTTTCTTTTCTTTGCACCATGAAATTCATAGTATCAGCCATAACCTTCCTCACGATTGCCACAGCTTGCAATCAACCAAAAGTAATTAACAATAAAGATAATAAAACAATGGACGTACATTCTTTTTCCAAGCCTGATGAGGCTAAAGTAAAACATTATGACCTCGATCTGAAGGTTGATTTCGACAAAAAAATCATCTCTGGCAAAGCCACCTGCACTATCGAAACAGGCAAAGGTGCCAAACATCTCATTCTCGATACTAGAGACCTTAAAATCGAAAAGGTAACCATTGGCAAGGATGAGAAATCGGCCACTTTCGAGCTTGCCAAACCAGTTCAGTTCTTGGGTTCTGCTTTGATAATTAATATTGAAGAAGGCACCACTTTGGTTACGGTTTATTATGAAACAAGCCCATCTGCTGCAGCCGTACAATGGCTTAATCCGGAGCAGACTGCCGGCAAGAAACATCCCTTCCTTTTCACCCAGTCGCAGGCCATACTTGCCCGTACTTGGGTGCCTTGCCAAGATAGTCCTGGCTTACGGATTACCTATTCCGCAACCATACATGTTCCTATAGGTTTATTGGCTTTGATGAGTGCCACCAACCCAACAGAATTAAGCAAAGACGGCACCTATCATTTCGAGATGACCAAACCGATTCCTTCGTATTTATTGGCTCTTTCAGTAGGTGATATTGTCTTCAAACCTATCGGCAAACGCACCGGTGTTTATGCCGAACCTGCCACTATAGAGAAATCGGTTTACGAGTTCGTTGACTTGGAAAATATGGTTGATGCCGCCGAGAAATTGTACGGTCCTTATGAGTGGGGAAGGTATGATTTATTGGTCCTGCCACCAAGTTTTCCATTCGGAGGTATGGAGAATCCTTGCCTTACTTTTGCCACCCCTACCATCCTTGCAGGAGACCGTTCCTTGACGAGTTTAGTCGCCCATGAATTGGCGCATTCATGGTCAGGGAATCTCGTTACCAATGCCACTTGGGACGATTTCTGGATGAACGAAGGCTTCACCGTTTATTTCGAAAGAAGAATCATGGAAGCCTTATATGGCAAACCTTTCGCCGATATGCAAGCCGTGCTTGGTTATCAGGATTTGGAAGACAATGTCAATGAATTAGGCAAAGACAGCCGTGATACCGACCTTAAATTACAACTAAAAGACCGTGACCCCGACGATGGAATGACCAGCATAGCCTACGAAAAAGGGTATTCTCTTTTAAGACTGATAGAAGAAAATGTAGGCCGAGAAAAGATGGATAATTTCCTCAAGACCTATTTCAAAACCCATGCCTTCCAAACCATTACCACCGAAGCTTTCCTCGAATATTTCGACAAAGAATTAATCAAAGGAGACACCGCCTTGGCCAACAAAATCCGCATCAACGACTGGGTCTATCATCCAGGCATTCCAACCAATTGCCCCAAAATCATCTCCGCCAGATTCCAAGAAGTGGAAGCCGAAGCAGACAAATTCAAAGCCGGCACATTGGCATCAAAACTAAATACCGCCAACTACCAAACCAACGAATGGATGCACTTCCTCACCATGCTCCCCACCGCCATGGATATGGCCAAAATGAAAGACCTCGACGCCACCTTCCACTTCACCAATACCGGCAATTCCGAGATACTTGCCCTATGGCTCGAGCGCGTCATCAACAGCAACTACGAACCAGGCTACAAAGCCCTCGAAAACTTCCTAATCACAGTAGGCAGACGCAAATTCCTCAAACCATTATACACCGACCTATTAAAAACTCCACATGGAATAGTGATGGCCAAAGCCATCTACGCCAAAGCCCGCCCCAACTATCATTCGGTGGCTACCAACACCATAGACGAGATGATAGCAAAAGCAATTAAAAATTAGAAATTAGAAATTAGAAATTACGAATTAGGATATTTACTTTCCTAATTCGTAATTTCTAATTCTCCTTTTGGGGGCGCCCCCTTTTAGCTGCCAAGGGAAAAAAGGCAGCTAAAAGAGGTCGGGGTGTTGCGTGGGTTCGCTGCGCTCCGTTTTTGCCGCCTCCAACAAACGCAAGATAAAGGCGGCAAAGAACCGCCTTCGGCGCCACTCCACTCCCTCGCCCAAGCTCCGAACCGGCTAAACTGCCCACTCGACAGAAAATTCTCGCTACCATTCACTTATTTCGAGTCAAATAATGGCAGTTTATAGTTAGAAATAGGTTTTCTCCGGTACTGAAGAAAAGCTGTTTCGAGGCAACCTGCCGTCAAAGCATAGCCCCGATAGTAGCGGCAGCCCGCTGCTTTGTATCGGTAATGGGGATGCAGCGGCTTCAGCGGATAG
>CAIWCG010000237.1 GCA_903911135.1 uncultured Bacteroidota bacterium | reverse complement strand
CAAAAGGAAAAAGGAAAAAGGCGGAAAAGATGAATATTTGAATCCATGGTTTGGCATATATCATGATTTGTCTGATGTTAGCATACGAGTCTTTTTTAAGAATGAAACTTATTATTTTGGTCACGAAATTTGTGATAAATTAATTAAAAATCAACAATATGAGGGAGAGTATTTTGGGAAACCAATATTTGAAAAGGAAGAAATGGGCTATTCTCTACAATTAAAAAAAGATAAATTTGATAAATTTAATTTGGAAAATATTACACTTGAAGACCAAGAGATTATTTTAAGAGAGTTTTATCGAGAGGTAATTCGGTATGTAAAAGATTGTATTATAAAATAATTTTCCTGTCATGTTTTGACATAGCTGTGGAGTAATTTTGCCTTGTATCAAAAGATAGATAATCGTAGAAACTTAAAAAATTTAGATATGAAAGAACTAGAAGAATTAGAAAAGAAGCTTCTTGAAGTTAGAGAGCTTAAGAAAAGGTATCTTGCAGAGAAGAAATACGAACATTGTGCAAGATTGAGGGATGAGGAGTTGGAGCTGATGGAGAAATTAAAAACAATAAAAGAAGGGGAAGGATAAATCAATATTAAATGAGAAACAATAAATAAAATGGAAGATATCGACAACAAAGGGGAATCGGATGATAAGGAAGTGTTGCTATGGCAAAAGGTCATCAAACAAACGAAGAATGAGAATGTGGAGAATTCAAATTCGAAAAGCATAAAAGACTTGATGAAGAAGCATATCAAGTCGTTGGAGAACAAGGAGTATTTAAAGAAAGTGATACGGACTGGATTTGAGAATCTTGATGGGATAATCGGTGGTTTCTTGCCTGGTGAATTAATCGTTATCGGTGGTAGGCCGGGGATGGGCAAGACACAGTTTCTGGTGAATTTGACCATGAAGATTTCGGAGCAGGTGCCTGTGCTTTATGTGAACAATGAATTGTCGGAACAGGCCTTGGCATTTCGATTTATTTCTTTGTTGGCCGATGTTGATTTAAGTATCGTATATAATAATGAATTGGAGAAGGAAGAAAAGGAAAGGATAAAAATGTTGGAAACTTCAAAGAAGAACAATAGTGTTTTTATTCATCATGAATACCATTTGCATGTACACCGTTTTGAATCCATTTGCCGTAAACCCATAGAGGACGGGGTGAAAGTAATTTTTTTGGACTATCTACAATTATTGGTTTCTGAAAAAAGTAGCGAAGAGCGGGAAGAAGCAATGAGTTATGTTATAAGAGAATTAAAAAAACTGGCCAGAGAGAAGGAGGTATGTGTTGTCGTAAGCAGTCAATTAAGCCGAAATGTAGAATATAGAGGTGGGGCTAAACGACCAGAACTTTATGATTTGAGGGATGGTGGTGCAATAGAGGAAGAGGCGGATAAGGTATTGCTTTTATATAGGCCAGAGTATTATAACATAACTTATGATGAAAATGGGGAGCCTAATGATGGATTGACAGAATTGATAGTTGCAAAAAACAAGAATGGGAAATTGGGTTATGCCAAGCTTAAGGTTGATGATAGTTTTATTCATTTTACGGATAAGGAATAGTATCCATACTATCATACATAAATGAGTTAAGGATTAGTAAAGAAAACAACCTGTCAGGAGCTGAAACGCACCTTACAGGATATTTTCACATCATCATCTTATGATAGCATTCCCCTTCGGGTGCTGCAATAAAATGATGGTGCTGATGATGGCAATCATGGAGAAAGAAATGAACCTTGGGAACGGCATATATTTTATTCAGCAGGGTCTTGAGAATTTTAGTATGCTGCTGGTTTAATGCACCACTTCGAACTTTTGGGACACATGGATTTCGTTGGTTCTTAACCAAACGATATAATGGCCTGATGGGAGACTTGCAACTGGTATGGTGTAGGTGTATGTGCCTTCGGGTTTGACTGCTTTTTGGATTCGATTGACAAGCCTGCCGTTATCTGAAAATATATCCAAGAGCATATTGGTGCCGCATACAAGATTTACTTTTATTGTGAGGTTATCCTTTACGGGGTTTGGATGAATGTTGAGTTGGTGACTTTTGTATTTGGAGACCATGGTTGGGATGCCGGTATTGGTGGGAGAATATTTGGTGATCGTTTCTCCGGCTGCTACAATGATGTTGGAATCCAATACCACCATTCGGTCTTCCATCTCACCAAAATTTACCAAATTCCAGGTGTTTCCACGGTCTTGAGTTTGCCATAATCCAGGGCCCATTTGATTGCCTATCCATGCTACCGAATCGTTGAGCAAAGCCACTGCGCCATATCCATCAAATAGGGCGGTATCGATTAATACTTCCTGCCAGGTAGCTCCATAATCGGTGGTCCAAAAACCGCTACTGCTATATTCTACCGATGCCATTCCGGTTCCGTCAGGAAGAAAAAACATTTTCCAAACATAGGAATGCGGATCATTTGACAATGCCACGGTATTCCATGTAGAACCGCCGTTGGTGGTGTGTAAAATTATTCCTGAATAGGCGTGTGTACTGTCGGCATGTCCGCTGATTACAAAAGTGGTATCATTGAAGGCGTAGCAATCTACCATACCTGCTGCATAGGAAGACAAGGAGGTTACTGTCCAGGTATTGCCTGCGTCAATGGATTTGTAAAACTTTGGCGGCTCGGAATAAACACCTACGGCAATAACCGTATTTCCGTAGTGAGAAATGCCGCAAATACCATCTATATGAGTTGGGATGAGAGAATCGATTTTAGTAAAAGTGTAGCCCCCGTTGGTGGTTTTAAATAGGTGCGCCATCGTATCGGTAATGGTTGATATTGTACCAATGAATCCTACGGTATCATTGATGAATTCAATGCTTCTGATATAATCGCGATGAGGCAAAGTGTCTATCAAAGTCCAGTTGTCGCCCTTGTCAGTCGTTTTATAAATCTTTCCTGCCAAGCCGATATATCCGGTTGTTAAATTGGTAAAATAAAGATCGTCTATCCTGCCCTGAATAATCATTTGAATGGTATCATATGGCGAATTAGGCAATTGATGCCAAGTGTTTTGTGAAAAGGCATTTACACCAAACATCATCATTAGGGCAATAAGTTTTAATGTTCTATTCATATTGATTTTGTTGAAGTTAACCTTCAGATTATTCAGCGCAAAAGTATAAATATAAAATAATAAAACAAGGACTAATCCTAATATCATGCACCAAACAATTAGCAGGTTTTTATTTAGTTAGGGTCTTTAAATTATCATCTTATGACAGCAACCTCTTTCGGGTGCTGCAATAAAATGATGGTGCTGATGATGATTATGGATATTTGAAAGGAAGAAATGTTTTGTATATTTGCTGCAATTACCAATCAAATGCAGACATGAATCCAAAGGTTGATTTTTATTTTGAAAAAGCCAAAAAGTGGCAGGAAGAAATGGAACTTTTAAGAACCGTGGTGCTCGATTGTGGGCTGACGGAGGAATTGAAATGGGGCTGTCCTTGTTACACATTTCAGGGTGGTAATGTGGTTTTGATTCATGGTTTCAAGGAGTATTGTGCGCTGCTGTTTTTCAAGGGTGCATTGCTTAATGACGAGCATAAAATTCTGATTCAGCAGACGGAGAATGTACAGGCTGGACGGCAGATTCGGTTCAAAAATCTTCGGGAAATTATGGAACTGGAACTAATAACAAAAGCCTATATCCATGAAGCAATTGAGGTAGAAAAGTCGGGACTGAAAGTGGTTTTGAAAAAGACTGAAGACTTCTCCATTCCTGACGAATTTCAAACGAAACTGGATAAGAACCTTTCCTTGAAAAAAGCATTCGAGTCCTTGACGCCAGGTAGACAAAGGGCTTACCTGTTTCATTTTTCTCAAGCAAAACAATCGAAAACACGCGAGGCAAGGATTGAGAAATGCATACCGCAGATTCTTGATGGCAAGGGCTTGAACGATTGAACCGTTTTGCTTTGCCATAGTATCATCGCATGGTATGAAATCTGCTTTTTTATCAAGGCATTTTGTAAATATATTTAGTTTTGCAGTATCTAAATATTGAATATAATGAAAAAAACATTACTAATAATAGTTGTTTTGATAGGTCTTGGAAATGCAATTGCGCAGAAAACCAATGGTACTTATCTGCCGGCAAAATCGGCTGACATGCCAAATTGGATTAACTTGTTTTATGACAGCGTCATCAATGCGAATCAAGTTCAGGAGGCTTATGACACCTATTATAAGACTCATGCTTTTGAAAAGAATATCTACACGCAATATTTCAAGCGCTGGATGATGGAAAATGAACGCTACATTCAGGATGATGGAAGCGTGGTTAAGCCTATAATCAAGGAAAGCGTCAAGGCCTCCATGAAAAGGCATGGTAAGAATTCGAACAGCACCTGGTCTGTCATTGGCCCGATAGAAACGTTTCAACCTACATGGGATGACCCAGCACAACGTTCAGTTCCTTGGCAAGTAAACTTATATGCATTCGATGTGGCTCCAAGCAATCATGACATACTATATGCCTGTCCTGAAACAGGTGGAATATTCAAATCTATAGACAAAGGAATGACTTGGATTTCTGTATCGGATACGATAAGAATGGGCACCATGACCGCCATAGCCGTAAATCCAATCGATCCAAATATTGTATATGCTTCGGCAGGAAACAATATCTATAAAACCATTGATGGTGGTGGCAGTTGGACAACGATTTATACGGTCTCCGGATTGAATTGCAACGACATCGCCATATTCAGCAATAACCCTAATGTGATATTGGTGGCAGGCAGTGCAGGTCTATACAAGTCCATCAATGCTGGGGGCAGTTTCTCTCTGATAACAGGTTTGAGCGGTATAGTTTATGATATAGAAACGAATCCGTTGAGAGACAGTTCGGTTTATATTCTTAGGAAAGCAACTGGTGATACCTGCGTCAGATGTTTTAGGTCTTATGATGGAGCGACCACTTTTTCTGTTGCCAATAATGGCTGGATTGTTGGCGTATCGAGTGCCGCCAGAATGAGCGTTACCCCTGCCGACACGAATTATATTTATGCAGTTTTATTAATGAATAGTTTGATAAATGCACCAGTAATCATGCGTACTACGGATGGTGGTAATAACTGGGTCCATACTTGCACTGGCATCCAAAACAGTTTGACAGGAGACGCCAGCAGCCCCATGGGAATGAGCAATGGACAAGGATATTATGACTTGAGCATCATGGCCTCGACGCAGAATCCAAATGAAGTCATTGTCGGTTCTACGACTACTTATAAATCTGTTGATACCGGGAATACCTTTATAAGAATAGGCGGTTATGGTGGCGATTTCCCTTTGCATCCAGATGTACAAGAGATGAAAATGATAGGCAATGATGCTTGGATTTCTACCGATGGAGGCTTGAATTATTCTACTGATTTCTTTACATCTACATCTAATGCTTCTGCCAGAAACAAAGGAATATACGGTTCCGATTATTGGGGTTATGGTCAAGGATGGAATGAGGATATAGCCACTGGTGGCCGTTACCATAATGGGGATGCAGCCATGTATGACGGATATCCCGTTGGCAGTTCTCTTCGATTAGGAGGAGGTGAAGCAGGAACTGGATATGGGTTTGTGGGTCGAGACATGTATGTGGCCCATTCCGATATTGGAGCTTCTGTGATGCCCACAACATTCAGTGGAGTGAAGAGTGATTTCACCTTTAATACTTATCCTAATGAAGATGGTTATGGATGGGATGCCAGTGAAATTGAATTTGCCCCTGATTGCTACAACCACCTCTATATAGGCAAAGATAGCAGCATCTGGAAATCCATTGATGGGGGAGTTTCGTATACTGAATTACATAATTTCCATCAAAGAGTAAAGAAGTTTGAAGTATGCAGGAGCAACCCGTTGGTGATGTATCTTGTAACGAACATAAAATTATACAAGACAACTGATGGTGGCAATACTTGGACTATGCTCACCTTGCCAACAGCTTCCTCGCCTATCTATCTTTCGTTATCTGCCAGCTATACTGACGAGAACACCTTATGGATTGTATCGAAAAACAGTTCATCAAATAACAAGGTTTTTAAAACTATAGATGGTGGCAGCACTTGGATCAATCTTACCACCCCCACCATCAACTCGTATAACTTTTTGGTCATCAACCATCAGGCGGGTACTGATGGTGGAGTTTACATAACATCAAATGACTATGCAAAAGTCTTTTATAGAAACAACAGCATGAGCGATTGGGTGGATTTCTCTGCAAACCTTCCGAAAGAATATAAGCCTTTAACGACAAAACCATTTTACAAGAAGAACAAGTTGAGAACTGCCGGAAACAGGGGAATATGGGAAGTTGATTTCTATGAAGACGGCACCCCAATTGCACAACCAACAGTTGACAAGCTGGAATCTGCTTGTGCTAGAGACACGTTTTATTTCGATGATTTCTCTGCCGTCAACCATGCACTGGTTTCTTGGCAATGGAGTTTTCCGGGTGCATCCTATATCAGTGCCTTGAACGTGAGGAATCCAAAGGTTCAATATAATACGCTTGGGCCACATACTGCCACTTTGACCGTTACTCAAAACTCCATAATAAGTTCCAAGAGCATTACTGTAACAGTGCTTTCCAATGCCTGTGATGCAGATTCGATTCCAGGTAATGCCTTAAAGATTTCTCATGATGGAGACTTTGCGAGTGCACCTGCATTGAACCTGCATTCGAACACGGTAACGATGTCTGCTTGGATAAAGCCTAATGATACTTTGGATGATTGGACTGGCGTAGTCTTTTGTCGTGGAGGGACATCGTGTTCCGGGATTAGTCTGTTGAGCAATTATGAATTAAGATATCATTGGACTGGTAGCTTTTGGGCCAACTCTTCCGGCTTGTTTGTCAATCCTCATGAATGGAATCATGTTGCTTTGGTGGTTACTCCGAATGATGCCACCTTGTATCTGAATGGAGTTGCTTGGGTTGATGCGGGTGTTCATAATGCGGAAGCCTTCGATGCTGCATTGTTGATTGGGGAGGATGCATACGGGAGTGGCAGGACTTATAAAGGAATCATAGATGAAGTTTGCATTTGGAACCGAGCCTTGACGATAGATGAAATAAGGGCATTGCGACATCTGACAAAGAAACCAACTAACGATACGAGTATAGTTGCCTATTACCAATTCAATGAACCGAATGGTTTGGTATATGACAGGGCAGGAGCAAGACATGCAACGCTTACTTCGGGGGCAACGAGAGTGGTTTCTACGGGACCTTTTGCAGGAGGAAGCAGCAGCAAAATGACGGTGAATAGTGGTGGCACCTATTTCTTCCCGAATACGGATGTGATGATGTCGTTTCCCATGACTGGAAGCCCCGTTCTTCCTGATGGAGATGTGTGGACCTCGAAGCTGAACTATGTTCCTGACCAATGGGCTAATCCTTACCCGATGGTTTATAGATATTGGGTGGTGAACAACTATGGAACGAACAGTGTTTTCACATCATTGGACAGCATGACCTTTTCAGGATTGCCAGCCTACTCGATGACGAACCCAACTAATTATTACCTGTATGAAAGGGGTGAAAATGCAGACAGCATAACTTGGGGAAATGTAAAGGATACGGCAGATATCTATGCCTATAACGGACCTAATTCTCGAATGACCTTCAGCACGAACAACAACATCACTTCGTTTGGGCAATTTTCATTAAATGGACTGACGGCACCGAATGTGGGGATAAATGCAATCAAGACTCCGACTGAATTTACCGTGAACACTTACCCTAATCCGGTGGACAACACCTTGTTTTTGGAATTGACGGTAGGAAAGGAGAGTAAAAATAGTTCGGTGACGATTTATGATGTGATGGGAAGGCAAATAGTTACTTCGAGACAGAGTGTGAAGCAAGGAAAAAATATCATCATGATGAATGCGGAGGGACTTGCGAAGGGAGTTTATCAGGTGGCTGTGGATATTGATGGCACGCGCAAGATTCAGAAGGTGGTGGTGAGTAGATAATTGCTTTCAAGTGGCTGTTTAGGAGAATTTAAACTGTATTTATAGTTGATGGTGGGGATAATTACCCTGTCGTCGGGGAAAATGTAGCTGTTGACAGTAGATCAACGGATGTCGATAGCAGAAAAACGGATGTTGGTAGCAGAAAAATGGATGTCGATAGGGGAAAAATGGATGTCGATAGCAGAAAAGCGGATGTCGATAGGGGAAAAACGGATGTCGATAGGGGAAAAATGGATGTTGATAGCAGAAAAACGGATGTCGATAGTGGAAAAACAAATGTCGATAGGGGAAAAACGGATGTCGATAGCAGAAAAACGGATGTCGATAGGGGAAAAATGGATGTTGGTAGCATTAAAACGGATGTCGACAGGGGAAAAACGGATGTCGATAGGGGAAAAATGGATGTTGATAGGGGAAAAACGGATGTTGATAGTGAAAAACGGATGTCGATAGGGGAAAAATGGATGTCGATAGTGGAAAAACGAATGTCGATAGGGGAAAAATGGATGTTGATTGGGGAAGGGTGTTTTCAATGATGGGAATAGTGCAGTTGATCTAGAAAATAGTAAAATTGGTGTTGGGAAAAGCTTAAATAGAGGCAAAAAGAGTAGGCTTAGAAGGTTTTTGAGCTTATCTCGTTGTCATAATATGCTATCTCGGGATGGTAAAATGCTATCTCGTAGTCGTAAAATGCTATCTCGGGATTGTAAAATGCTATCTCATGGTCGTAAAATGCTACCTCATGGTCGTAAAATGCTATCTCGGGGTCGTAAAATACGATCTCGGGATTGTAAAATGCTATCTCATGGTCGTAAAATGCTATCTCGGGGTCGTAAAATGCTATCTCGGGGTCGTAAAATGCTATCTCGTTATCGTAAAATGAGAGTCATTTTGGGGATTTTACGTTGTGGAAGGAGGAAAAGAGGAAATAGGGGTGGGGTTTTGGGAGGTGGGAACAAAATGGAACGGGAGCGATATTATGGTTTATAGATTAAAAATCCAAAGTGAGATTCCGAAGGATTGCAAATCCTTCGTATCGGTTTATGGGAAGAGTTATTTTATTTTAATTTCTTTTCTTTAGAAGAAAAGAAACAAAAGAATCGCAACAAATCTTTTTGCTAAAATAAAACAGTGTTTCTGCGAAGCAGCACTAGGTCCGCCGAAGGATGCTATGGATGGTGGGTATTTGATGGGCGGACTTGGCTGCTTTCTTGGCCTCTGCATAGCTGTTTTATTTCTTAACGCAAAAATATTTATGTGCATCCAGGAGGGAGTGGATGTTTGTGTCTTTTTTTGGGGTCTGGAGTGCTAATCCTTACTGGCGTGGTTTTTTTATTTTTTAATTTCTTTTATTTAGAAGAAAAGAAACAAAAGAATCGCACTCAAATATTTTTGCTAAAATAAAACAGCTTTTCTGCGAAGCAGCACTAGGCCCGCCGAAGGATGCTGTGGATAGTGGGTATTTGATGGGCGGACTTGGCTGCTAACTGTGGCCTCTGCAAGCTGTTTTATTTCTTAACGCAAAAATATTTATGTGATCGGGAGCCTCATCCCTAGCCCTTCTCCCAAGGAGAAGGTGACTGGAGGGTTTTACGCAGAGGGCGCAGACGGTTACGCAAAGGGGGCAAAGTAAGGATGCTTAAAATAGGCAGGTAAAAATTTATTTATTAACAATGACACGTTTTGACATGGCTATTTAATTATCTTTGCTGCGTAAAAAATTATAGGAGTAACCGAAAATCCTTTAAAGAGTAGGGAAAATAAATAGTAAATAATATGGCAAATTTTAAAATGTACAATGATGAATTAAGAGATTCTAGTAATAGAACAATTGGGAAGCATTATAACGATGAAATTCGAGATTCAAGTAATAGGACTATTCTAAAAATCTATAATGATGAGTTTAGGGATTCAAGCAATAGGACTATAGCTAAATTAGTTGGTGATGAGGTTAGAGATTCAAGTAATAGAAAGATTGCTACAATATCAGAAATAAGAAACCATATAGAAGGAGCAATAGGTGGGAAAACGATTGTAGCATTTTGGTTAGCTTTTATTAGATAATTCTTATTAATGATTGTTCAATTATTTAAAAATTTGGGGGAGCGTTTATGGAATGAAAATGACCTCTCTGATATAACATGGGCTATGTGTGAAACTATTCCAGAGTTCAAAAAAGAATTTTTGACTTTCTTTTTTGATGATTTAATAATAGACGAAAATCATCCTTTAGAATTGATCCGAGAACATCATTCAAGTAATAGTAATAGTCGAGTGGACTTTTATTTTAAAATTAATGATGAACAAAAATATTTTATTGAATGTAAAATTTATGACCGTAATAACTTTAAAAATTATGACGAAGACTTTCCCTATAATGGAAAAGGATTAATTACAAATTATAATATTTCGTCAAAAGAACATACTAATTGGGTAAAGAAAGAATGGAAAAAATTTGAAGAAAGATTAGAAGAATTATTAATAGAT
>CAIWCG010000236.1 GCA_903911135.1 uncultured Bacteroidota bacterium | reverse complement strand
GCATAGCCCCGATAGTAGCGGCAGCCCGCTGCTTTGTGTCGGTAATGGGGATGCAGCGGCTACAGCGGATAGCGGGACGTAGATGGGACGAGAACTGCATATGGGCTCCAAAAAAGCAGTGAACTATTGGGAAGACGTTAGAATATCGGGTCTATTTCGATGTGGGTGAGCACGGAATTGGCGATGAAACATTCGTGGTGGGATTGATGGTGCATCTGCATGATTTGGTCTTGGTTGGGAATGGTGTTTCCGCTGAAGACAATCTTGGGTTTCAGGATGACTTTGGTGACGGATAATTTGCCATTTTCGTTTTTGTCGAGGATGGCGATGGCCTCGTCTTGGTAGCTGTCTACAGTGATTCTCTTGCGTGAAGCGATGGCAAGAAAAGTGAGCATGTGGCAGCTGGAGAGGGCGGCAGCAAGGGCCTCTTCGGGGTTTATGTATTTTGGATTTCCAAGAAACTTTTCGGCAGCGGAGGCCTTGATGACTGTGCCTCCTTCGAAGGCCCAATCATGAGTGCGGTCGTATTTGGAATAGGCGAAATCGTCCAACTCGCGCTTCCAATTTATCTTTACCTTATGCTCTGTCATGGCGATGGAATTTTGGAAGGACAAAAGGATTCATTGGGTTATTTCAGATCATTCACCACGTTGGTAGCCTCAAAGATGTAAGGGTCTTTCTTTAGATTTTTCAACCATTCCTTGTTTCTGGAAACTTTGGCAGTATCGGATTCTATGGAAGGCAAATCGGCAACCAGATTGGCAATGGTTTCGGTGGTTATTTCCTTGTAGATGTCTTCGTATTTCTTGATGTCGTCTTTCTGGCTCTTTTGCTCCTTGCGGTATTTGTCGAGATTCAAGGTGTAAACGGTCTTCTCGGATTGCTTCTTGAAATTCTGTGATTCATCGGCCACCAATTTGAAGGCTGGGCTGTTTTGAATTCGCTGTTTGCTGTTCATCTTTACCTTGTCGTAAGAGGAAACGGATTTGGTCCATGGTGAATAATTTGCAGGCTTGATTTCATCCCACTGCATCGGATAATCGGTTTCCTTTTCGCCACGGTCTATCAAACTGTAGGCATCTGGAACAATGATGTCAGGCGTAACGCCTTTTAATTGGGTAGCACCGCCATTGATGCGATAGAATTTCTGTACCGTCATCTTTACGGATCCGAGAGGCTTGAGTTCATTGAATTCACCACGCAGATAATCATCCATATTGTAAATACGCTGCACCGTGCCTTTACCATAGGTCTGATTGGTTCCGATAATGATTGCCCTTTTATAATCCTGCATTGCAGCGGCCATAATCTCCGAAGCAGAAGCACTGGAGGTATTTACCATGATTACCAATGGACCATCATAAACAATGGCATCGTCCTTGTCTTCCAACAAATAGGCATTTCCTGTACGGCCTTTTACCTGGACAATAGGGCCGGATTTGATGAACAAGCCAGCCATGTCGACCACATCTTGCAAGGAACCACCACCATTGTCGCGCAAATCGAGAACGATTCCATCAACGTTTTCTTTCTTGAGTTTCAATACTTCCTGCTTTACATCTTCAGAACAGCTTCTTCCACCACGCTTGTTGAAGTCGGCATAAAATACCGGCAACCTGATGTAGCCGATCTTGTTTTTATTATTAACGATTGCTGATTGGGCATAGGTTTCTTCCAAGACCACCACATCACGGATAATTGGAACGATGATGACGCTGTTATCAACTCGTTTTACCGTTAATCGAACTTCCGTTCCTTTCTTTCCGCGAATCAATTGTACCGCCTCATCCAAAGGCATTCCTACGATGTCAACCGCTTCACCGTTGCCTTGGGCTACTTTCAGGATGATATCTCCGGCCTTAAGTATTCCCTGTCTGGCAGATGGGCTTCCAGGAACGATATTCGTTATCTTGATGTTGCCGTCCTTTTCTTGAAGTTGCGCTCCGATTCCTTCTAATTGGCCAGACATCTGTATGTCAAAGTTGGCCTTTTGTTTAGGCGCAAAAAATTCCGTATGTGGATCATAAACATTCGTTATCGAATTTAAAAATGCCGACAATCGGTCGTTGGCATTGTATTCATCTATTCTTTTAAACCAATCGTCGTTACTTTTCAATACTTTCTTTCTTGCATCCGCTTCCATCTCGGCAAAGGTCATCGGCTTTACGCTTGTGTCCTTTGTTTCCTTTGCCTTGTCCTGAACATCAATTGATTCGGCAAGGCGTGTCATGGTTTGATATTTCAACGCTTTTCTCCAAGCTTCCTTCAAGGCATTTTTATCTGTTGCAAAGCTTGATTTCTTAGGGTCGCTTTCGAATGATTCATCTTTTGAAAAATCAAATGGTGACGCTAACAGGTCCTTGTAATAAGCCCTTGCCTCATCCTCACGTTTCTTGATCAAATCAAGCGATACATTAAAAAAATCAAAGTTTCCAGCCTTAATTTCATCATCTATAAGGTCACGGTATTTCTTTAATGAGTTGACATCCTCCTGCAACAGAAACTTCTTGTTATAATCCAATCTTTTCAAATAAAGATCAAAAATCTTCTGAGAAAACTTGTCATCAATCTGCATGTCGGTGTAGTGCTCCTGTCCCAATCCCTGCATCATGACCGATATCAATACTTCATTCTTGTTTTCCTTTTTCAAGGTTGCATAGCATGCAAATAATGAAAATACAAGCAGAACGGATACCACCTTTATCAATCTGTTTTTCTTCATGGTTTGATACTTCTGTTGGATGTAATTCTTAAGTTTATTATTCATTTTGATTGTTTTAATACTTGTCGATGCTGCAAAAATAATTAAAATGTGAGCATAAATTTTACTGTGACGGTTAATCTTTAGTTAATGGCAATTTCGAATATTCTATAATTCCTTATTGATTGAATAGCCCCGCCATTTTTCAAGAAGTTCAATAAAATCATCAGGCAATTGGCTCTCAAAAAGGATTTTCTTTTTGTCGTTAGGATTGATAAAACCCAAAGACATGGCATGCAAGGCCTGACGAGGAAGTATCTTGAAGCAATTGTCAATGAACTGGCGGTATTTGCTGAAAGTGGTGCCTTTAATTATCTTGTCGCCACCATATGTGGCATCATTAAACAAAGGATGGCCCATAAATTTCATGTGGGCTCTTATCTGATGCGTTCTTCCAGTCTCCAATTTACATTCTATAAGTGTTACATATCCAAATCTTTCAATGACTTTATAATGTGTAATTGCCTCTCGTCCATGGTCTCCATCAGGAAATACATCCATCATCAAACGGTCTTTTAAACTACGACCTATATGTCCGGTGACAGTGCCTGAGTCTTCCTTGAAATCGCCCCAAACCAATGCCTGGTAGGTCCTGTCGATGGTATGGTCAAAAAACTCCTTTGCCAGCATGCTCATGGCTATTTCTGTTTTGGCGATGACCAATAAACCGGAAGTGTTTTTGTCAATCCGATGCACCAAACCCGGTCGGATGGAATGTTCAGATATGTTCGGAAGATTTTGGAAATGATAAACCAAGGCATTGACCAAAGTACCGGTATAATTGCCATGTCCCGGATGAACCACCATACCGGCTTCTTTGTTTACAATGACGATATTCGAGTCCTCAAACATGATGTTCAAAGGAATATTTTCAGGATAAACCTCCGTATCTCTCGGCGGATGCGCCATCACGATGGAAATAACATCGGTGGGTTTTACCTTATAATTTGATTTTACGGGTTTGTCATTCACCAAAATACTCTCCGCTTCGGCAGCATTCTGAATCTTGTTTCTCGAAGCATTGGGGATGCGATGCATCAGCCATTTGTCAATCCGCAACAAAGCTTGCCCCTTATCCACCACAAATCGATGATGTTCAAAAAGTTCTTGGTCTTCGGCTTCTATCAATTCGGTTTCGGTGGTCATTATTTGTTAAGATTTTAGATATATTATTTATAAATTGCTTTTTTAGCTTAAGAATACATTCCAAGCACGTGAGAATACATTCTCATCAAATTGATGGAATTGTTAACAGAATAGCTTTTAATGTTCATTTTAAGTATGAAAAGTATGAAAAAATAGTATGTTTTAGCTATTATCTGTTGATGACAAACTTGCGGGTAAAGGAATTTCCTGTAGTCATATCCGACATTTTCAGCAGATAAAATCCTTCGTTTACATTGGAAACATCAATTATTTTCTGATAACCTACCTTAGAAATTAGCAATCTGCCCATAGGGTCAAATACCTCAGTTTTCAAGTCGTTATTTTTATTGAGAGTAATATTTTTCCATTGAATAATGACTTTATCATTGGCAGGGTTTGGGTAAATATCGATGGAATTGGCCAACAGATTGTCATTATTATTGATGCCCACATCCAAAGAACTGCCAAAAACTGGACGGATCATCAAGGATCCAGGAATGCTCGACTGATACCATGAACCATTGGTATTATACCAAAGCTTGGAGGTGTCAGCAGCAGTGTTCAAATCGATGCCTACACCCAGATTGGTTCCGTCATCCTGAATCCATCCGATATAGTAGGTGCCGGCTGTAAGCAATGGTTTTGAACTGCCGAAGTCTGCACTGTCGAGGCTGTAATAATAAAATTTATTGATGCCTGTGGTATCATATCTCGGATGCTGATTGAACTTCTTGTAAATGGGAACATCGGTGTTAGAGTTAGGCGTTATGCTGCTCCAGATGACCAATGAAAATAAGTGCAGACTGACCTCCTGAACTGCCTGGGTGAAGAACATGTAAACGCCAACCAAACTGTCGTCTTTTGTAGTGGTGAACTTATAGGCCAGTTCGGCACCAGGGAAATTCTCGAGGCCATAACCGGCTTCGGCAGTACCATCATCATAAGCATAAAAATCAATGAATCGCTGCACACTTTTGATGGTATCATTGCCTTTGTTTATATCCCCAGATGTGTAAACCAATGAATGGGTAACATCGAACTCGGCATATGGAGTGACCACATTTGGGAAATCAAAATTTTGAGGTGTGCCGGTAGAAGTGGAAATCGCCAAAGTATCATTGTGCAAGGAATTGACCAAGAAACCTCCTGTGCCGCTGAAGGGCCAATTGTAAAGCTGATTGGTGCCGGTATAATCATACAAGTTGGTTCTATACAGAACAAAGTGATCATTGATGTCATTGTTTCTGATGACCACCGAATAATCATGAGCTATCTGGTTTGCCGAGTCGGCCAAGAAGTGAGACCATGGCATCTGACAAAAGGTTTTCAGGAATGATGGAGCCTTGTAAACAAAGGCCATGTCGAGCATCGTGGTGTCGTGATTGGTTCGGTTTTGATCCAGATAGACATAATCCAAATGCCATAAATCTACACATCCATAACCGGAAACATAATTCATGAAACGGAATTGAAAACTGTCAACATAAAAGTGATGCCTGATGGTATCCATGGCAAATCCATTATAGAAATAGATAGTGTCCCAAACATGAATGAACACTTGCTTGAAGGCGGTATCGGAAGAGTTTCCATCAACGCCCCAAACCGTAACCCAACCGGTATCCGATGTATTATACCGGAATTGCAACAACAGGGAATCACCCGGATCAGGAGGAAGACCTAGGCCTCCCGGCTGATAAAAGAAACTTAAATATACTGAACTGTCGCTACTGTTGATTGATTGCAAGTCTATTGGTTTTGATGTCAAGGTATCGGCACCATAAGCCACGTTTGAATTCATATAAGGACGGCCAATGCTGTCCAACCCATCGAAAGTGGCAACGCCAATGGTAGGAGGATTGATTGGGTAATCCGTATTTATATACACCCACTTGTCCATCCATTTGCTGCTGTCAGGATACACATAACTAGTAGAGAAATCATCCATGAAAGGCAAATGCAGCGCGGCAGAAATGGACTTTTCCCTGTTTTTGCCGGCAGGATGATCCTTGGCATATTGCATCAGAACCGGATTGCCTTGCAATGGTATCAGTTTTTCCTGACCCAAACAGATATTGACGATTAACAGCAGACACAGATTTAGAAGAGTTGCTTTAAGAAAGTTCATTATTTTGGTATTTTAGATAAGTTTTGTGTGACGAATATATCCACCGATTCCCCCTGGCTGATACGTTCTTCAGAGGTGGGTTCGGGCTTTTGCTTATAGACCCTAAAAGAAGCCGTGTCGTTTATCGGTGCATCCGAAACGATCACTCCTTTATTTAACGAAGAGGCTTTTAATACAAACAAGGCTTCATCCAGTGGTAAGCCAATTAACGAGGGGACAGCTACTTTAGTATTTCCCAATCCATCACCGAGCAGGAGGTTTATCTCGCTGCCTTTGGCTATTTTATCTCCAGGTTTCAGGTCACGGCCTCTATATTTGGCACCTAGCACTCGGTTCTTTGCCAAGTCGGGAATGTAAGTAAGTTGTCCTATTTTCAAGCCATAAGTCTCCAGATAAGCCACCACATAAGGATATGAATAGTCCTCGAGTTGAGGAAACTTCACCTGTGGCGGCACTTTTGCATTGATGGTGAGGTAGATGGTTCTGTTTTCCTTCACCTTGGCGTTTGGGTCAGGGTCTTGCTCCAAAACCGAACCTCTGGCTTTCTTGAAGACGAATATCGAATCGATGATGACATATTTCAGGTGTTTGTCCTGCAAAAAATCGGCAACCTTGTCGGTGGTCATCCCCCTCAAATCAGGCACGGTGATGGTTTCTCCATGCTTGGTGTAGCTGTCCAGATAGCGGTAAATGACGAAGAAGATGGCGAAAACCAACAGCAAGGCTCCGGCCAAGTTGAGGAAGAATTTCTTCCTTTCTTTGATGAAGTTCCAGATATGGGTGAGCACTTTTTTCACGAGAGCGTAATTAACTGTTGAAAATTTTCTTTGGTATAGGGTGCAAATGTAAAAATAATACAGGAGTTTCAGTAAAAGCATCGAATTTTCGTTTCCCCCAAAATTCATAATTCCTAATTCGTAATTCTTTTTTTGGAGCCTATATCCTCCTCTCGTCCCATCTGCGTCCCGCTATCCGCTGTAGCCGCTGCATCCCCAAACCCGATACCAAGCAGCGGGCTGCCGCTACTATCGGGGCTATGACCGTTGGCAGGTTGCTCGAAATGGCTTTTATTGTGTAAGTAATTGTATAACAATATTATACGCCATATCCTGATGCTTTTGTAGAGGACTCTACAACTTTTGTAGAGTGCTCTACAAACTTTGTAGAGTGCTTTCCAAACTTTGTAAGCCTGTCTCCAAACTTTGTATGCTTATCTCCAAAGTTTGTATGCTTATCTCCAAAGTTTGTATGCCTATCTCCAAAGTTTGTATGCTTATCTCCAAAGTTTGTATGC
>CAIWCG010000235.1 GCA_903911135.1 uncultured Bacteroidota bacterium | reverse complement strand
GGTAAGGTGCAAATGAGGTGAAAACACCCTTCCCGCATTTGCGGTAAGGTGCAAATGAGACGAAAATACCCTTCCCGCGTTTTCGGTAAGGTGCAAATGAGTAGAAAACACCCTTCCCGCATTTGCGGTAAGGTGCAAATGAGTAGAAAACACCCTTCCCGCATTTGCGGTAAGGTGCAAATGAGTAGAAAACACCCTTCCCGCGTTTCCGGTAAGGTGCAAATGAGATGAAAACACCATTCCCGCGTTTGCGGTAAGGTGCAAATGATTTTTATACATGATTCTCTAAATATTTACCAATTATTTTTATCGATAAAAAGGATATTTGAAATCATTCATATTCATTGATCATTGATGAAATCTTAATAATTGCTTCGCTATAGGCGAACCATCATGAAGATATCAACAAATTCATTATCATCATCATTAATAAAACAAAAAGCCACGCTATATATATTATAGCGTGGCTTTTTGCTTTTATGAGTTTTTGTATGGCTTAGAAATACCAACCCATGATGGCCATCAAGGTAACCAACAGAGTGTTTACCATGCTTATCGGCAAGAGATATTTCCATTCCAAGGTCAATAATTGGTCGACGCGTAACCGTGGGAAAGTCCAACGGAACCACATGATGACGAAGATGAGGAAAAATGTTTTGCCAAAGAACCAGAATGGCGAAGGAATATAATCCATGATGTCGTTGAATGCCGTCAATCCGCCAATATGAAACGGCATCCATCCACCCAAGAACAAGGTGGCCCCTATGGCACACACAATGAAGATGTTGATGTATTCGGCCAAGAAGAACATGGCGAATTTCATCCCTGCATATTCGGTATGGAAACCACCGGTAAGTTCCGATTCGGCTTCGGCCATGTCAAAAGGAGCACGGTTGGTTTCGGCTGTGCTGGCAATGACAAAGATGATGAACGAAATGATGATGGGGATATGTCCTTTGAAAATCCACCATCCATTTGCCTGGCTATTCACAATGTCCGACATTTGCAAACTGCCGGTGAGGATAACCACAGATATTAACGATAGCCCAACTGACAATTCATAACTTACAATCTGTGCACCGCTTCTCATGGCGCCAATCAAGGAATATTTGTTGTTGCTTGCCCATCCGGCCATCAATATTCCGATGACCCCGATAGATGAAACGGCAGAGATATAAAGTACCCCGATGTTGAGGTCCCATATCACCAATCCTTTTCCGAAACCGATTGGGGCAAGGATTAGCATGGAAACGATGATGACCAATATGGGAGCAAAATTGAATAGGAATTTGTCGGCACCATCAGGCGTCAAACCTTCTTTCAACAATAATTTTACCGTGTCAGCCACCGCCTGAATGGTTCCCCAAGGCCCTACCCTATTCGGCCCAATGCGTATCTGCATGACGGCAGAAACTTTACGCTCCATATACACCAGAACCAAACCAAGAAATACGAATAATCCTAGCGCGCACATACCAGCAATGGTCATCTCGATAAGCATGACCAACACCGAACTCATCTTTCCGGAAAGCCATAGGTGGAAAGCGGCGGTGATTGTCGAAAAGTCAAATATTTTGAGTAGCATATTATCTATCTATATCAGGGATTACTAAATCGAGCATGGCCATAACGGCAACAAGGTCGGCTATTTTACCGCCCACCACCATGTGTTTCAAAGCAGAAAGATTGGAGAAACCTGGAGAACGGAACTTGATGCGATAAGGAGTGGTAGCACCTTCACTAACGATATAAACGCCAAATTCACCTCTTGCCGTTTCAACACGCTGGTAGAATTCACCTTTGGGTAGTTTTATCAGAGCTTTTGTCTTGGCTTGATAATCACCTTCAGGAATGTTGTCAATCAATTGTTCGATGATGTACATGGATTGTTTCATCTCATCCATTCTGGCTAAATATCGGCCATAACAGTCGCCTTCTGTTCTGATGATTTCTTCAAACTGAAGGTTTTCGTAGCCATCATAAGGATGCAATTTCCGGATATCGCAACTGACACCCGAAGCACGTGCAACAGGACCGGTACATCCGAAAGAAATGGCATCTTCCTTGGATATATATCCAATTCCTTTTACCCGTTCTTCAAAGATGATGTTTCCTGTCAATAATTCATCATATTCATGGAACTTCCCCTTGAATTCAGCAAGGAATGCCTTTACATCTTTAACGAAATCTGGATGAAGATCAGCCATTACTCCACCAGGAACAGCATAATTCATCGTAAGTCTTGCGCCACAGGTTTTCTCCATGATATCGTTAATCATTTCCCTTTCGCGGAAGGCATGAAAGAAAGGAGTGACGGCTCCCAAATCCAGACCTGTACACCCCCACCATAACTGATGTGATGCAAGTCTTGTCAATTCAGCCATTAATATTCTTATTGCCTTTGCACGGGCAGGCACTTCAACTTGTAAACCTTTTTCAACAGCCAATGCACAAGCCTGATTATTGATGTGTGCCGATAGATAATCCATTCGGCTGGTAGTATATATAAATTGTCTGTAAGTATGGCTCTCGCACATCTTCTCGATAGAACGATGTATGTAACCCAAATGTGGTTCTACATCCGTTATCGTTTCGCCATTTACCTTTAATTTGATATGCAGAACACCATGAGTGGACGGATGTTGCGGGCCTACATTAATAATTAGATCATCCTGTCCTTCAGTTGCATTTTCAAGTTCCATAACTTAGTATTCTATTAAATTTACAGGGTCAGAATAATCTTTTCTTAATGGATAACCCGTCCAGTAATCATCAAGAATCAATTTCCTAAGGTCAGGATGATTCAAGAACTTAACACCGAACAATTCATAAACTTCACGTTCCATGAATTCAGCGGTTTTCCATATTCCTGCTACAGATTCTATTTCTGCATTATCCCTGTTTGAAATCTTGCCCTTTACAACCAAGGTATGTTTTAATGATTTAGAAGTGAGATGATAAACCATCATCAAATGATCTTTCCAGTCTATGCAAGTCTCACAAAAAAGATAATCGAAATAAAAGTCCTTATTGTTCCTTAATTCAAGCATCAATGGAAGCAATAGTTCACTGCTTATGTGAACATTCAAGAACTCACCGCTTTCATCGAAGGTAGCTGCCGGTTGTATGGCTAGAATGGCTGATTTTAATTCTTCGTTGTTCATGGCTTAGGCTCTTTTCTGTTGACCGTTATGCGTGTGTTTTATCTTTTCCTGCAAGGATATCATGCCATGCAGCAAAGCTTCTGGGCGAGGAGGGCAACCTGGAATATAAATATCAACGGGTATGATATGGTCAGCACCCTTTACTACAGAGTAGGTATTGTAGTAAAACGGTCCGCCAGAAATGGCACAGGCACCCATGGCAATGACATATTTCGGGTCAGGCATCTGGTCATACAATCGTTTTAATACCGGTGCCATCTTAATGACGATGGTTCCGGCTATGATGATCAAATCTGCCTGGCGGGGAGTGGCTCGAGCTACTTCAAAACCAAAGCGCGACCAATCATGCCTTGACGCTCCGGTTTGCATCATCTCTATTGCGCAGCAGCTTGTTCCAAAATAGAGTGGCCAAAGCGAATTGGAACGGGCCCAATTTATCACATCATCCAATTTGGTTACCAATATTGCCCCATCGTCAGTAGGTTCTACAAGCCCAGGAAACGGGTCTTGCTTTATTTCTTTTACATCCATTTTAATATCTTTTACATCCATTTTAAAGCTCCCTTCTTCCATGCATATAGCAGTCCCAAGAACAATATGAACATGAAAATGATGATCTCTATCAAGGCAAACATCCCGGTGGCTTTTGCCGCTACTGCCCATGGATACATGAACACCAGTTCTACATCAAAAATCAAGAATATCAATGCAAAAAGATAGTACCCTACATTGAATTGAATCCAGGTATTTCCTTCGGTGGGCACGCCGCATTCGTAGGGCTGGCCTTTTTGACTGTTTGTTGATGAGCGGGCTATCAATTGCGACAACAAAATACCACCACCTGCGAAAGCCACACCACAAATGATGAGTAAAATTAACGAACCTGGTCCCATAATTTTATATTTTTAACGATGCAATATTACTAAAATAATAGGAAACCAAATTTTATATTCAATTAATTTTATCCAACCCGGCTTACAGTCAAAACCAGCCTTGACAAGGGTGATTTGATTGATACGGATTAATCCAAGAATTTCCTTAAGCATAAATGTTTCCTTGATGATTTATTGATGATAGCCCGAAAGGGGCAATTATTAATAAATCATCTATAATATACCTGTTTCAGCTTAAAAATGACTGTTTTATAAGTTAATGATGCTCGTAATCATCAATAATATTCTCATGAGTAAAAACTTTTGCGCCATGGAACAAAACTTTTGCGCCATAGAACAAAACTTTTGCGCCATAGAACAAAACATTTGTGCCATGGAACAAAACTTTTGCGCCATGGAACAAAACTTTATAGCCATGTATAAAAACTTTATGGCCATGAATAAAAACTTTATAGCCATGTATAAAAACTTTATGGCCATGAGTAAAAACTTTGTAGCCATGGCCATATTTCCATTATTTATGATTCTTTTTCTTGATGTAATGAGGATATTCAAGACATTTATAAATATTTTTAAAGCTATGATGATTAATGATTAATGGGCTTGGCAATTGAAATATACTCCGATGATGAATCTTTTTATGGTTGATGATTATAGTACCTTATCGGTCTATAACAATCAAATCATTTAGCCCATGGACAATGAAAATGAGGGTATGTTTTTGATTATTAATGATAGCTGTGCTTGTTTAACTTAATTTCTTCTTATTTTTGCCGCGGATTAAAGGAAATAATGAAGAAAGTATTGTTTATTGGCGCTCATCGCCCAGATAGGTCACCGAGCCAGCGGTTTCGTTTCGAACAATACATCAACCATTTGGAAGAAAATGGTTTCGTTTGTCATCAATCTTATCTAATCAAGGAATGGCACGAGAAAAAGTTCTACAATCCTGGCAATCTCACCCATAAAATGTATATTTTCATCCGCAGTTTTGCCAAGCGGCTCTACGAAGTGGTTAGGTATTATAATTACGACATCATTTTTGTGCAGCGGGAGGCATTCATGACTGGCACCACTCTTTTTGAGCGGCTATATAAATTGACAAAGGCTAAGCTTATCTTTGATTTTGATGATGCCATCTGGCTGCATGATGTGTCGGAGGCAAACAAGAAATTGGGATGGCTGAAGAACCCCGACAAGACCGGAAAAATCATCCGGATAGCCGACTTGATCTTTGCCGGCAATGAATATTTGGCTGAATATGCGAGGAAATTCAATGGCAATGTGGTCATCATCCCCACCACCATTGATACCAATGAATATCGTAATTTATTATTGAACACCCATCCATCCGTGTGCATCGGTTGGAGCGGCAGCATGACCACCATCAAGCACTTTGAATACGCCATTCCATTTCTTATCCAACTTAAAAATAAATATGGCAACAAGATTTCCTTCAAGGTGATAGGCGATGGCTCTTATCGCAATGAAGCCCTCGGAATAACCGGAATAGCTTGGAACAAAGAAGACGAAATCAAGGAACTGTCGTCCTTCGACATTGGCATAATGCCCTTGCCACACGATGAATGGGCCAAGGGGAAATGCGGTTTGAAAGGCTTGCAGTATATGGCTTTGGAGATTCCTACCGTGATGTCGCCAGTAGGGGTAAATATGGAAATCATTAAAGACGGAACGAACGGATTTCTGGCTGAAACCACCGATGAGTGGGTCGAAAAGGTATCTTTGCTGCTCGAATCGGAAGAATTAAGACATAAAATAGGCAAGGAAGGACGAAAGACAGTGGTCGAAAAATACTCCACAGAGTCTCAGAAGAAAAATTATCTAAACCATTTTAATAATATAATACAATGACAGAAGAAAAATTGAAAAGAACTGCACTAACTGATGTGCATGTAAAATTGGGAGCCAAGATGGTTCCTTTTGCCGGCTACAACATGCCTGTGCAGTATGTAGGAATCAATGCTGAACACGAAACTGTTCGGAATGGCATGGGGGTGTTCGATGTGTCCCACATGGGTGAATTTATCCTCAAGGGCGATAATGCCTTGGATTTGATTCAGCGTGTAACTTCCAATGATGCCTCCAAGCTGTTTGACGGCAAGGTGCAATATTCTTGCCTGCCAAATGAAACTGGTGGCATAGTGGATGATCTGTTGGTATATAGATTGAATGAAAAGACCTACATGCTCGTGGTCAATGCCTCGAATATTGAAAAGGATTGGAACTGGGTGAGCAAATACAACACGAAAGGCGTAGAGATGATTGATATCTCTGATAATACCACCCTTCTTGCCGTTCAAGGACCGAAGGCTGCCGCTGCGTTGCAGAAGCTAACCGACATAAAGCTTGCCGACATGGAATATTACTCCTTCAAGTCTGGAACTTTTGCCGGGGTGCCAAATGTCATCGTGTCTGCAACCGGATATACCGGTGCTGGTGGATTCGAGATCTATTTTGAAAATCAATATGCCGAAAAGATATGGGATGCCGTCTTTGCTGCCGGAGAAGAATTCAACATCAAGCCTATCGGCTTGGGAGCTCGAGACACCTTAAGATTGGAGATGGGTTTCTGTCTATATGGCAATGAAATAGATGACACCACATCGCCAATAGAGGCAGGACTGGGATGGATAACCAAGTTCGCCAAGGAGTTTACCAACTCGGCTGCATTGAAGGCTCAAAAGGAGGCCGGAATAAAGAGGAAACTCGTAGGTTTTGAGATGATCGACAAGGGCATTGCGCGACATGGCTACGATGTAGTGGATGAATCGGGTGCCAAAATCGGCGTGGTTACATCTGGCACTCAAAGCCCTACCTTGCAAAAGGCTATTGGCATAGCATACATCCCTACCGACTTGGCAAAAGAAGGCAACGAGTTTTTGATTGCCATAAGAGACAAGCACTTGAAAGCTAGAGTGATAAAAATGCCTTTCCTATCGAAATAAACCATGGCTCCCGATACAGAAATACCTACCCGAAGCATCGAAGTTTGCTTCACTCCTAAGCTAATCAATCTGTTCGATTACAAGGATTCCATAGTGGTGGTCATCGATGTGTTGAGGGCCACTTCCACCATCTGCACGGCCTTGGCTTATGATGCCGAAAGCATCACTCCCGTAGCAAGCATCGACGATTGTTTGGCTTACCGAAACCAAGGATATCTCATCGCAGGAGAAAGAAATGGCGAGATGGTGGACGGATTCGACATGGGCAATTCTCCTTTCCAATACATCAACGACAAAGTCATCGGAAGAAAAATAGCCCTCACCACCACCAACGGCACTCAAGCCATCAAGGCGGTAGAAGATGCCGCCATGGTGGTCATCGGGGCATTCGTAAACATCGATACTTTATGCCGATGGCTGAAAAACCAGGACCGCAACATACTTTGCCTCTGTGCGGGTTGGAAAAACAAGTTCAACATGGAAGATTCGATGCTGGCAGGTGCCATCGTGCACAAGCTCAAAAATCATTTCAAAATCGATTGCGACTCCGCCATCACCTCCGAAATGCTATATATGAAAGGCCGTCACGACCTGTTCGCCTTCCTCGAAAACTCCTCGCACCGAAGGCGATTAAAGCGCCTCCACATAGAAAGCGATATCAAATATTGCCTCACGCCGAACCAGTGCAACGTCATCCCCATATACCAAAACGGCGTCATCACCAAGCTCATAAACACTCATATTTAAACATTCCCCGTCCTCGCCAAAGCCTCCAAGATAAGTTTTGCGCCGTCCTTATTTAAGATAATGGCCTGAAATATTCATTTTGCGCCGTCCTTATTTGTGGCAATGACATCAAATAATCATTTTGCGCCGTCCTTATTTGTGGCAATGGCATAAAATAAACATTTTGCGCCATCCATTTTAAATGCAATGGCATAATACGAACATTTTGCGCCGTCCATTTTAAATGCAATGGCATAATACGAACGTTTTGCGCCGTCCATTTTAAATGCAATGGCATAATACGAACATTTTGCGCCGTACTTCTCAAAAGCAATACCCCAAAACCTTTGTTTTGCGCCGTCCTTCTCAAAAGCAAAAGTCTCAACCAAAAATATCAAGACATAGAAAATCCTCCCATCCCAATTTATAATTCATAATTCACAACTCATAATTTCTATAAGGAGCCGTCATCCTCCTCTCGTCCTATGGTGCTACCTGCCAGCCATCCGTTAGCCCTGCCCATCCCAATCCCTTCGCAAAAGGGGCTAAGCGTGGGCATGTCAGGGCTAGTTCCCACGGCAGGTTGCTCGTCCAAACTTTCATCAGCATACTTCAAAAATACCGGAATTCCTCAATCCCATCGGGATTCGATATTGGTAGCAATTCCCATCCCCACGAAATTTCTAAAATCCCATAGGGATTTAATATTTATCAAAGCCAATGAAATATATGCAATCCCTACAGGATTGTGCCCCTCTTGCTTATCAAAATTCTACCAATATTTAATCCCTACGGGATAATTGAAATGGATCATCAAGCCCATCACAAAGAAAAGCAAGCTGCTATTTAATTATTTTTATGACCTTGGCAGGGCACAGATCGGCCACCAATTTCTCCTCCTCATACTCGTCCTCCTCCACATCCACATTATAAACGCCCTTGTTGTTCACCGCCCCCAGCAACACGCTTTTGCCATCTTTTTTCGACATCGCCCATCGCCCCGAAGCCATCTCCACACAGGCAAAGCACCCGATGCAATTGGCGCGGTAATGAATGATTTTCACCTTCATGCATTCGCCATTTTATACAGCTTGTCCGACCTTCTTATTTTGGTCGCTATCGGTATCGACACCGTTTCGCCACGTTTCACTTCCGTTCGCTGCTGGTCGTCCACCCTCATTTCCGTCACTTTTTCGAACACCACACCGGTGGTAGGTCCGCTAATCATTATTTCATCGTTCAGCGCCAGTTTCTGCGATTCCACCTTAAACTCCGCCACCCCCAGCTTATCGAAATAGTTCATGCCGGTACCAATAAAAACCTTCTTCTTCTTGGCCTTCGAGCCCTGTATATCGTTCCATTCGCCCATCTTCCTTCCCAGGTAGTAGCCCTCCCAAAACCCCCGGTTGAAGGTCGTTTCCAGCCTGCCATACCAATCCTTTATCTTCTCCTTCGAGTAGGTTCCGTCCAGCACGGAATCGATGGCTTCGCGGTAGCATTTGGTGGTCACGTTCACATAATCTTCCGAGCGCCCCCTACCCTCTATCTTCAGCACCGACACACCCGTATCGCGGATGATCTCATCCAAGAAGTCGATGGTGCACAAGTCCTTTGCGCTCATGATGTATTCGTTGTCTATCTCCAACTCATATCCGTCCTCCTTGTCCGTCACGATATAGCTCCTGCGGCAATTCTGAATGCAAGCCCCTCTGTTGGCAGAGGAGAAATGCGTATGCAAACTCAAATAGCACTTGCCCGAAACAGCCATGCACAAAGCTCCATGAGCGAAGATTTCTATCTTGATGAGCTCACCAGAAGGTCCGGTGATGTTGCGTCTTTTTATCTCCCTCACCAATTCTCCCACCTGCTTGAGGGTAAGTTCGCGTGCCATCACCATCACATCCCCATAGGCGGCATAAAACTCGATGGTATCTATATTGGTAATGTTTGTCTGAGTTGAAATATGGACAGGCATCCCAATCTTCTTGGCATAGTTCATCACCGCATGGTCGCTGGCTATCACCGCATCGGTTTTGGTTTGCTTGGCAGCGTCAAGTATCGCCTTCATCAATTGTATGTCATGATTATAAATGATGGTGTTCAGGGTAAGATACGTTTTCACGCCATGCTCGTGGCAGGTGTCATTGATTTTCTGCAAGTCGTCCACCACAAAATTATTAGCCGAACGGGCACGCATGTTCAGCTGTTCTATGCCAAAGTAAACGGCATTACATCCTCCTTGAATGGCACCCATCAAAGCCTCCCACGAGCCAGCAGGAGCCAACAACTCGGGCTTGGAAATATGTTCGGTCTTGATCATACTCCTGCACCTATGCTCTTTCCGCCATCTACATATAGGGTTTGCCCCGTGATGAACTGTGTTTTGTCCGATGCCAAAAAAGAAACTGCATTGGCAATGTCTTCCGGCTTGCCCATGGTTCGGGTTGGTTGGGCATCTATCAGCTTTTGGCGCACATCGGCATCCAGTTTTTGTGTCAAGGGCGTATCTATCAAGCCTGGAGCGATGGCATTTACCAACACGTTGTATTTTCCAAGTTCCAAGGCAAGAACTCTTGTCAGCCCCACCACCCCAGCCTTGGAGGATGAATAATTCGATTGGCCACGGTTGCCCAACCAGGCACGAGAAGCGATATTTATTATCCTTCCCGCCTGCTGAACTTTCATCAGCTTGGCACATTCACGGCACATCAGCCAGGTTCCCTTCAGGTTCACGTTCACCACCAAATCGAAGTCGTCTGCCGACATATTCCATATCATGTTGTCGCGAATGATGCCGGCATTGTTCACCAGCACATCCAGGCGGTTATAGGTAGAGATGATATGGGCAAACAAGTCGGTTACTTCCTTTTCATTGCTGATGTCCACATGCACGAATTCGATGGAATCCATTCCCATTTCATCCACCAGTTTCTTGCCGCTTTCAATATCTACATCTATCGCCAATACAAAATAATCCTCATCGATCAATTGTTTGGCTATGGCCTTTCCAATTCCTTTGGTGGCGCCAGTTACCAATGCTATTCTTTTGCTCATTTTATTGCTTTATTTTTAATTTCTATCAATTTCGAAAGGATGCTGATGGCTATCTCCTCGGGAGTTTCAGCTAGTATGTCGAGCCCCATGGGCATATCCACCTTATCGAGTTCTTCGGCAGTCATGTCAAGGCCTTCAGCAAACATCTTTTTTGTCATGGCCACCTTGCGTTCGCTGCCTATCATCCCCAAATAGGCGAACGGTTTCTTCAGGCAATAAGCCAGTATTTCCCTATCTATCGGGTGGCTATAGGTAACGATGCATACATAAGTTTGCTCATCAAAGGGAAGGATAGGCAAGGCTTGTTCATGAGACAAGTTCAGTTTGTTCACCCCAACTTCAGTGGCTTGGTCGAGATATTCCTTTCGGTCATCGATTAGCACCACCTCGAAATCCAAATCTTTGGCATAGTGGCTCAATGCTTTGCCTACATGGCCGGCTCCAAATATGTAGAGCTTATTTTTCATCTTTATCGGTTCTATAAATATGTCAACGGTACCGCCACAACACATGTTATGCTGATGCAAAAGGTCATGGCGAAACAGGTTCGGTTCTTGTGATTCAATGACCCTTATGGCTTGCTCGATAACATGCCGTTCCAGCTCTCCTCCTCCTATCGTTCCAAATATTTTACGATCATTATAGACAATCATCTTAGCTCCTGTTTTCCTTGGCGTACTGCCTTTCGTGTTCACTATGGTGCATACTGCTGCGACTTGATTCCCCTTCTGAATTTCCGATATTTTCTCGTAGATGGTCATCATAACGTTACAATTTCATGTTGCTTGATCATCGCATCATAATCTTCCTTGGTATTGATGTTTACCAAGATGCTTTCATCCGCAGTTTCCATCATGCGTTCATCAAAAATGGCCAGCATTTCCTTTAATGATTGACTGGAATCATGGTTATAATCCAACTGCTTGATGATGGTCTTGGAGATTAAGATAGGATGCCCTCCCCTACCCTTGTTGGTTGGTTTCACATATCCATTTTCATTCCTGTTTTGCCAGAGTTCTTCAATCGTTTCTTTGCCGACGAATGGATTATCTACATTATGGATATAGCAATAATCCAAGTCCTGCATGGCCTTCATCCCCAATAGAATGGAATGCATTCTTCCATCGTCGGGTTGGTGGTTCTCAATGATTGTCGCCATTGTTTTGATGGGTTCCAAGAGGGAATGATAGGCGGGAATGCAAAACTTGCCGTTCACCACCACCACTATCCTTTCAATGCCAACAGCCCTATAAGTCTCCACAATGCTCTGCAGAAAGGTTTTGTCGCCAAGTGGCAAAAACGGCTTGGGATAATTCATCCTTGATGAATTTCCACCCGATAAAATCAATGCCCCCGTATGGCTTTTGTTGTTGGTCATGAACGATACTTGTGATAGAGGTACAAAACAACGAATTCAGCATGAGATGAAATATGATAGAAATCATAATCATCAATAAAATAGCCATCAAGCATACCAAATAGGATGGTTATTATTCCAAATAATTATATTTGCTGAATGAAAATGCAACGTTTTGTGGTGTTTATGTTGGTGCTTTCCGTGATAATGTCGGGATGCAGCAGGATGGGCATGAGTTTCTCGAAGCGCAAATACCGCAGTGGCTATTATATGGATTTTGCCTCCCGCCATAAGGTTCAGCATTACCCAAGCAGCAAGACTTTTAAGGAACACAGCCAAGATTTTATGGGGCATTATGCCAGCCTAGAACCCATGAAACCGCATGAAACACTTGCCCCTGACCCATCGAAACAGCAGGAAAAGCTATTGGAGCATCCGTATATTACCGCCAATCATCAACACCATAAGTTCTATCAGACACCTCTCATCAACATAGAATCTATTAAGCTACATTCGATATTAAACGATAACCCCACCACTGAACTACCGGAAAAGAAGGGGCAGGAGTTTTTGTATGCTGCTATAGTTGTCTTAATTGTTTTGATATTCCTTGTGCGTCAAAGTCTTGCTACATCTTTCTTGATTAGTCCTTTAATTATTATTGGTTTACTTTTACTCGTTCTCCTATTATTTATTGGATACATCAATGCCAACAAGAATTATTACACCGCAAAGAAAATCATTGACCATAAGGATTTTGAAGAAAAGAAGAAGTTTGTGGAAACAGATTTCAGTTATTTAAAGAGATACGCCATAGCAACCTTGGTATTAGGAAGTATTTTCTTGTTTGGTGCATCATTATTAGTTTTATTATCAATAATTAGTGGTGGTATATTTCTAAGTGGTGATGTAGGATTAGCTATTGCCGTATTAATGATCTATCCCATGTTAGGATCTTTTATCGCTGGAATAATTCTTGGAGCTAAGGCGATTAATGGCATGGAAAAACATCCAGAAGTGAATGGAAAGATTTATGCAATTATAGGTTTGGCATTTATATTGGTTCCTGCTGGAATTGGAATATTGATAGCCTTGGGAAGCTCATTAGGATTTAAATAATTCAGTGCCTCCTACTATCAACCTAATTTTGACTAGTTACCAATATCAAAGAAAAGATTACAAAGTTTACCAAGTTTAAAGTTCATCAAAACCTTAAAAAGCCATTAACAAAACCTTCTTTGATGATTCATTAGGTCTAAAACTGGTCTTAGTCATGCCTGTTTTTCAAAGAAATGGATGAATTAATACGTAAAAGTGCCTTCTTTCGCCCGAGGGGGCTCTAATACGCGTGTTAGGAGTCCCTACGACGACCGAGGGCATCCTAATACGCGTATTTGGAGTCCCTACGACGACCGAGGGCATCCTAACACGCGTATTTGGGGTCTCTACGACGACCGAGGGCATCCTAACACGCGTATTTGGGGTCCCTACGACGACCGAAGGCATCCTAACACGCGTATTTGGGGTCCCTACGACGACGGAGGGACGCCTAACACGATTTTTGGAGGTTTTTAGGGAATCAGCAGGCTTTAAAAGGAGTTATCTGGGCTAATGATTTGATTGAAGGCCAATGAAATCATCAACAAAAAAGACTTGGCATACTATATATATAAGGGCCAAATAGGTTGGAGGATGGCTATAACGGACCGAAATTATAATTTTGCCCACCATATAAAGCAGAAACCTACCACCAAAACCAACAAAGGATGCGAAAGATATTGATAGTCGTTTTTTCATTGCTGATGATGCTGTTCATCCTTCCATACGCTTTTTCGGTGCCCGGTTATGTTCCCGATTCCGATTCAAAACCTTTCGCCGAGAGTCATTTTGCCAAGGTTGATGGTGTCTTGATTCATTTCAGGGAGTGGAAACCGGCCAAGGAAAATGGCAAAGGGAGCATCCTGTTGGTCAATGGTTTTGCCGGTTCCACCTTTTCTTGGCGACGGAATATCGATACTTTGGTTTCCTCCGGCTACCATGTTGTGGCGGTCGATGTTCCCCCGTTTGGCTATAGTTCCAAGCAAAAGAACGTCAACCATTCCTCCACTTCCAATGCCCAGATGCTTTGGAAACTGGCCGACAGCCTAAGTTCGGATTCTTGGATATTGGCAGGGCATTCGATGGGAGCCTCGATAGTGGGCGCCATGGCAGCCATGCACCCCGAAAGGACGGCAAAAGTGGTTTTCGTAGATGGCTTGTTCAGCAATACGGAGCAATCCACCGGACCAAGCATAGGCGGATGGGCAATGGCTTCAGGGCCAGTAAAACAACTGGCAGAGGTAGTGGCCGGAAACTATTATTATAACTATCCAAGGTTCAAAAAGCTGCTTGCTTCCGCCTATTCTCAAGAGCCGGATTCGGCAGCAGTGATGGGATATCTGGAGCCATTCAAGATAAAACGAACCACCAGTGCCATCTTGGAATTATCGAGGGCATGGGAAATAAAAACCTTGTCGTTTTCAGCCATAAAAGCTCCCGTATTGATAATTTGGGGCAGCAAAGACACATGGATTCCGATAGAAAACGCCCATCGCTTCATTGAAAAATATCCTTCGGTGCAGTTAAAAATCATCGACGGAGCAGGACATTGTTCCATGGAAACTCACCCGGCAATTTTCAACGGTCTGTTGCTTGATTTTTTGAATTAATAATCATTAAAGCCATTAAGTCATTCATTCTTGAGCTAATCATTGGTAATGGCTTTGGGCTAACCGGATGGTTTGCTTGATGGAAGGAAATGCTCTATGGAAAAGACTTTAGAGGTAAGGTAAATATCTCTTAATAGGGTGGTTGTCAATTTAAAATAGGCTGATTAATCCAAAAATTGGTCACATATAAATGTTATGACATTAATCATGCTCCCAAATAGGAAGAGTATGACCATAATCATATTAATACATGTTTTATATCCATTATTTTGCAGTATAATTTTAAAGTAATGGAACGTCTAACAAAAACAATAAAAGAATGTGAATCATTGGCCTTTGATTTGAATTTCAAAGAAGCCAAAAAATGGAAATCAGAAGGCGCAGACAGAGTGCTGGTAGGCTATCTTCCCATCTATGTACCACGCGAAATCATTCATGCTGCCAACGGTTTGGGAGTAGGAATAATGGGCGTAGGCGACAGAAAGCAAATCATCAAAGGCGATGCCTACTATCAGTCCTACATCTGCCATCTTCCTCGAGGCATCATCGAATTGGCATTGGACCATAACCTCGATGGATTCGATGGGTTTCTTTTCCCAGCCATCTGTGATTGTGTCAGGAATCTTTCCGGCATGTTCAAGATTGTCAAGAAAGGTAAGTTCACTCGATACTTCGATTATCCACAGAATTTCGACATGAATATTGGCGGAACATTTTATCGTGAACTGATAGAAACCGTCATGGCCGACATCAAGGCTATCAATGGCGTAGAAGTAACGGTCGAGCAACTGAACCATTCGATTGCCTTATATAATAAGAACAGGAGCTTGATAGAGAAGATTTATAATATCCGTCAAGAATTCCCATGGCGCTTGTCGGCTGTCGATTTCTATCATGTCCTTCGAGCCGGTTTGGTCATTCCTGTCGAGCGACACAATGAGATGCTTGAAGAGGTTTATAGCGTCATTCAAAACGACATAGGGGAACCGATGGATAATATCCGCATTGTCATTTCAGGTTCCTTCTGCGAACAGCCACCAATAGGCTTGATCAAGTCCATTGAAATGGCAGGATGTTATATCATTGATGATGATTTCATGCTGGGTTCAAGATGGATAATGGGCGATGTGGATGCCACCACCGACAATCCATTGAATGCATTAGTCAGTGCATTTTTAGAAAAGAGCGTACCATCATCAGCCATTTATGATGTAGATAATCCAAAAGGAAAGCGTTTGGTTGACCAAGTGAGAATGAGACAGGCTGATGGCGTGATATTTTGTGCTGCCAGTTTCTGTGATCCTGCCTTGTTAGACCGTCCAGATTTGCAAAAAGCTTGTGATGAAGCCGGAGTAGCCCATATAAACTTCCAGTTCCATGAAAATACCGGCCAGTTTAAAGTCATCAAGGAACAAGCTGGAACATTCTCCGATTCCATCAAATTGTGGGTATAGAATTAGTAGATAAATAATCAATAAATATATATAAAATGAGTAATCCAACAGAAGCAATTAAAGAAAAGAGCATGGTCATCCAGAAGGAGATGCTCGGCGATTTATTCACTCAATTGAGCAATGCCAAAGAAAATGGCAAGAAGGTAGTCTATACCTTTGTTCCAGGCAACCTTACCGAGTTGATATTGGCTTTGGATATGTTGCCGGTATATCCAGAAATAAATGCCCTGCAATCAGGGATGAGAAAGAAATCAGGCTCTTATATTAAGGATGCCGAGAAATTGGGTTTCAGTGAAGATGTTTGCACTTATGTGAAATGCGACATTGGCATGATGCTCAATGGAAACATAGGACCTACTGGCGAACAACTTCCTCCTCCCGATTTGTTATTGTTAAGTTATACAGGCTGCTTTACTTTCTTGAAATGGTTTGAAAATCTGGAAAGACTATATCCAGGAGTGGAAATTGCCATGCTGCATACACCATATCAGGAAGATGGCAAAATAACTGACGACCAGATTAATTATATGGTGAAGCAGTTGACAGAAGAAGTGATTCCTAAATTGGAAAAAGTAGCAGGAAAGAAAATGGATTATGACCGTCTTTCAAAGATGCTTGAAAACTCTTCTAAATCGGAGCAATTATGGGTGGAAGTGCTTCAATCTGCAAAGAATGTTCCATCTCCTATTGATTCCTACTTTGCTGGCGTATATTACATGGGACC
Organism: uncultured Bacteroidota bacterium; assembly: GCA_903911135.1. Taxonomy (GTDB): domain Bacteria; phylum Bacteroidota; class Bacteroidia; order AKYH767-A; family JABDAW01; genus JABDAW01. The sequence continues at coordinate 12,674 of CAIWCG010000235.1, read as the reverse complement.
CTTGTTTACCGCTTTCCGTGGCACTGAAAAGGCATTGGAATATTATCAGGAATTGCATAACGAAGTATTTGAAAGAATGCGTCTTGGACTGCATCCGATAAACCCAGAAGGAGAAATGAAGGAAGAAAGATTCCGATTGGTAGTGGAAGGCCCTCCAAACTGGACCAACTTCCGTGAGTTTTGGAAGATTTTCTATGATATGGGTGCCGTAATCGTTGCTTCCACTTACACAAAGGTGGGTGGTGTTTATGATGGTGGTTTCCGACATGAGCCAGAAAAACCATTGGAAAGCCTTGCCAAATACTGCATGGGTTGCTATACCAATCTTAATCTCCCACAGCGAGTTGATTTGATTGAACATTATATCAAGGAATATAAAGCGGATGGTTTCCTGATCAATTCCATTAAGAGCTGTAATTCATTTTCTGCAGGGCAATTGTTGATCATGCGTGAGATAGAACAGCGTTGTGGCGTTCCGGTTGGATTCATTGAAAGCGATTTGGTGGATCCCCGTTATTTCTCCTATGCCAACATCAAGAACCGTTTGGAATCCTATTTCCAAATGCTGGAACAACGAAAAATCATCATGCAACAAGAAGGTGCATCAATTTAAAATTAAAACAATAAACCATTAATTATAGAGATGAGTAAATATTATTTAGGCGTTGATCTGGGATCAACGACATCAAAAGCGGTTATCATCAATGATAAGGATGAGATTATAGGACGTGGCATTACGAATACCCGTGCCAATTATTCCGTTGCGGCTGACATAGCGCGTGATGAAGCAATTTATAATGCCAGGTTTTCTGTCCTCAAGAAAAAACTGGAAGCAGAAATGAAGGTCAATCCGGAGTATAATAAATACATCAATGACCTTGAAAGCGTGTTTCAATACGAACAGTTCAAGGTGAAATTGGATAGACTCGGTGAAGAGCTTTTGAAAACATGCGGCACCTTTTTCAAGGAAGAGGAAAGACGCAACGAAATCTTGAATCACCTAAGAAATATCCGTAGAGCGTTCAAACCGAAGATCAAGCATGATTATCTTTATAACGACCTAGGTTCAAAAAATCAGTTCTTCCGCGATATCGTTTCAGAGAAATACAATGAAGAGGTAAACAAACTGGGCATAGGACTATTTGAGCCTTTGATGACGGTTTGGGACAAGAGCATCAGCCCTGCCGAAAATGAAAGGGTCATGTTCGATTTCAAGGAACTGGTGCATAAGGCAATGGAAGAACTGGAAGTGAAATACAAGAATCTTCCTGATACAAATGCAGGTGATGTAAGCGTAAATTTCGATGCAGAAATGAACCTGCTGAAAGGGAATTTCGATCATGTTTCAGAGACCTTAAGAGAGCATATCGATGAAATAGCCGACTTGGAATTCAATATAGAGAACATGACCGGAACCGGTTATGGAAGAGCCCTGCTACCCTTTCCACAAGAATGCATCCGATCCGAAATTTTGTGCCATGCCTTCGGTGCTCACGCCGTTTTCCCTAATACAAGGACGGTGCTTGACATCGGTGGACAGGATACCAAGGCCATTCAGGTGGATAAATATGGTTTGGTTACCAGTTTCCAGATGAATGACCGATGTGCTGCAGGTTGCGGAAGATATTTAGGATACATTGCCGATGAAATGAGCATTTCGCTCAATGAATTGGGACCGATGGCCATGGAAGCCGAAAAGGAAGTGACCATCTGCTCTACCTGCACAGTTTTTGCAGGAGCCGAATTGCGCGAATTGACCAACCTTGGCGAGAAACGAGCGGACATATTAGGTGGTCTTCACAAGGCCATCATCATGCGAGCAATGTCTTTGATAGCCCGTTCGGGTGGTGTGTTCAATGAGTTTACCTTCACTGGTGGGGTGGCAAGAAATCAAGCCGTAATTAAATACCTTACCCAGTTGGTGAAAGAAAATTATGGCGACAACATCACCATAAACATCCATACCGACTCCATCTTTATGGGAGCTTTGGGTGGGGCCATGTTTGCCCGAAGGAATTTGAGCGACAATATGCCCACCGACAAAGCGGTACACGAAGTAGCCTAATTATTACTACAAATATGCTAGGATGAACCCTGAAGGAAATCAATATCTTGACCTACTTCAGGGTTCTATTTTTTAATGTTCATTCCATATCTTTTCATTGTTAAAATAATTCCCTAATATTGTACCCTCGAAAAACACACAAACAATCAACACTCAAAACCTATCATGCCTACCAATTTCAAAATCAAGATTGCCATTGCTGAAGATTGCAAAATCACCAGGGACTTGCTGAAATGGCACCTCTCGGATGTACCCGAAATATCGGTCATCATTGAAGCCCCAAATGGCCAACTGCTGCTCGAGGAAATCATCAATAAGAAACCGCATGTGGCCATTTTGGATGTACGGATGGATGTGATGGACGGTATAGAGGCCGCTTATGAAATCAAGAAAATCAATCCCGACATCAGAATCATCGCCTGGTCGTCTTATACCGACAAGCAGACCATTTTCAAGATGCTCGATGCCGGAGCCTGCGCCTTTCTCGACAAGGATGCTACCCTTCCGGAGCTGAAACAATGCATATTCTCGGTGCAGGAGAATGGCCATTTCTACAACCAGTTTTTTACTCAAGCCATGCACGAAAGCATGCTCCGTGGCGACCATCACCTATTATATCGGAACGGCGAAGTGCTGCTGTCGGACGAGGAAATAGAACTCACCAAAAGAGTTTGCAAGGGCATGAACAACAAGGAAATTGCTGATGAATATAAGGTAGGCATCAGGAAAATCCAAAAAGACGTTCAGCAATTATTGACCAAAACCAATACCGGCAACATCCCTTTGCTGGTAACTTTTGCCTACAAAAACGGCATCATTTCCTTCAAGAATCAGGAAAAATAAACCCATTTTTTTTGTCTCAATAAAGGTTTTATTTATGATGCGGCCCCAAAAGCCGCATAAACACCGCAGCTTTGCCACTATGGATAAACTGCGTTCGATAGTCCTATTATAGCTGAAATAAACAGTTTCCGTTCGCAATGCGAATGAGTTTCGTTCGTAATGCGAACGGAAGGCTAATTCATGAAAAATTAATATTCTTATTTTCAATGCATTATTAAAAATTCTTGTTACAACTTCATTTTTTGAGTCTTGGTCATGTTATAAACGGTATTTGGCAAACTACTTTTGTACCCACAAATAACGGAACACTGCTGATACTTAAAACTCATGATCATTCAATCGAAAAAAATTAAAGACCAGAGCCTCCAAATAATCCTTGGAAATAAGTCGCTTCACTGTCCATCCGTTTCATCAGCCCATCATTTTCTTTTTATCGGCACTCCTTATATATACGCATGGAGTGCCGGTAAAAAGGATTCTTACACCTTAATGTTGCAATATCAGAAGCGTTCTGAGGCATCTCAGAAGAATCCTGAGGTATCTCAGAAGAATTCCGAGGTATCTCAGAAGAGTTCTGAGGTATCTCAGAAGAGTTCCGAGGTATCTCAGAAGAGTCCTGAGGCATCTCAGAAAAGTTCCGAGGCATCTCAGAAGAGTACTGAGGTACCTCAGTACTCTTCTGAGATAGTCCGTTTCAAGCTAAAAATTATGAATTAACAATAGAAATCAATAAAATTAACAATTAAAATTATGTCAGGACCAAGAATTCCATCAGATATCCCAAGTGCAGTTACCTTTGTAATTCGCACGGATAATTACCTGCAGCAGGTGCTCACCCCTACCAACGGAACACGGTTAGGGTTGACGATTGCCAATGTAGCCGACCATCATACCAAACGCCAGGCAATAGAAATTTGCTTCGGAAAATGGAGCGATAAATCTCAAAAAACTACTCCAATAAACGAACTGATGGTGAATTTGCTGGATAATTTCCGCACCTTCGACCACCCTTTATTGAACGATGTGGCTGCGAGCATAAACAACACCACCACCGATGAGGCGGTATTTAATCTGGTGGCCGACAATCACCATGCTGGCCCGACACACAGGGAAAGCAAGATCATCGAAAAATGCTATGGCCGTACCATTCCGCTTGGCGGAGGCGAAATGGCCAACCATGTAAGAACCAGCGGCAGCTCCAAGCGCGACCATATCTTTGATGGATCTACAGGCTTCGAAACCGCCTATACCATCACCGACACCCCTACCCCATTGACCGACCCAGAAAATGCCACAAGTAAAACCTATACAAAAGCCAGCGTGGTGCAAGAATGTGGAGTGCCCAACCTGGGGAAATACCTGAACCACTGCGAACGCTGGGTTTTTGGCCCAAACACCAAATTCAACGGCCCTTGGAGCAGCAGCCAAAGCGACTTGATAGGGTAAAGGAGTTATAAATTATGGATTATAAATTATAAATTAAAATATAGGAGCATCCCGAAAATCCTTTCCAAGAGTAGGGCGCGGCATCCGAAAAGCGAATGAGTAGGAAAAACGCCTTAAGAAAGCCCTTTGGTAATAAAAAATATCAGAGGGCTTTCTTCTTTTAGTCAAATGACACTTTGGGTTTGCCTCTTAAAATAGTTACAAATAGCATTTGAAAATGCTTTATCATGACACAAATCTTTTAAATTACTGATTTATGTCATACTTAATCAATGTTAGTACATCTACTTTTGCTTCATCAAAAAAATCAAATAAATGGAAAATAATATCTTGACTATTGGCATTGATGTAGGCAGTAATTTTATCAAAATGGTATTGGTAGAATATTCAGACCATCCAAAAATATTGGATAAGCATACCGAAAAAATCAGAAAGAGAAACCCCACTCAAGTGGCAGATGAAATGGTTCAGGCCATGCTTACCAAGCATAACCTGAAACATGAAGACATTTCCTACCTCGCCTCTACTGGCGAAGGTGATTTGGTGAAACGAAAAAGAGGTCACTTTTATGGAATGACTACCCACGCCCGTGGGGCCAACTTCTTCTTTCCTGATGCCAGGACAGTTGTAGATTTAGGTGCACTATATGTTCGTGCCATCCGTATCAATGAAGGTGCCCGTGTAGAAGACTATAAAATGACTGGACAATGCGCCTCGGGCTCAGGGCAGTTTTTAGAAAACATATCAAGATACCTCGGTTTGTCAATTGAGGAAGTCGGGGAAGTTTCCTTGCAAGCGAATATTCCGGAAGTATCATCAGGAATCTGCGCCGTATTGGCAGAAACGGATGTCATCAACATGGTTTCAAGAGGCATCACCACTCCAAATATCATCAAAGGAATACATCTTTCCATTGCCTCCAGAATCATTAAGCTCTTAAGTTCTTTGAAAGCGGAATCGCCAATAGTTTTGACTGGCGGCATGGCCTTGAACAAAGGCATGATACAGGCCATAGAAGAACAATTAAAGGAAGGCAACAAGAAATTCATCGTAAAAGCGCATCCCGATTCCATTTATGCTGGAGCGATAGGTGCCGCATTATGGGGAGGATTCAGACATTATAAGTTATTGGAAAAACAAGCTGTAGTAGCTTAATTTTTTTACTGATATGGAAACGACATTATTGACAAATAAGGAAAATTTAATTGAGAATAATGTTTCTCATGAATTGGATTCACTTTTCAAACCCAAAGCCATTGCAATTATCGGGGCTTCATCAAAGGAGTTATCCATTGGAAATGTAATCATCAAGAATCTGGTTCATTATGGATTTACAGGAAAGATATATCCCATTAACCCTAAAGAACCGGAAATTAGAGGCATTAAAGCCTACCCTACCATTTTTGATGTTCCTGATGATATCGATTTGGCACATGTCATCATTCCAAGTAAATTTGTACCACAGATAATTGAGGATTGTGGCAAAAAGGGAATAAAATCAGTCATCATCAATTCTGCAGGTTTCAGTGAGATGGGCGAGGAAGGAATGGCCTTGCAAAATGCTTTTCTTGCCAACGCAAAGAAATACGGAGTTAGAATTTTTGGTCCCAATTGTCAAGGAATCATCAATTGTGATCCTGAATATAATGCCTATTGTGATTTCACCTTTACATTTCCCAAACCGGGAAGTATTTCGATAGCAGCATTAAGTGGAGGAGTTGGAGCCTTCATCATGCAGAGCCTTTTTGATTTGAATGTTGGCATGCGGATGTATGCTTCAAATGGAAATGCATGTGACATTTCTTTGCCTGAAGTGGTTAACTATTATGGTGAAGACGAAGGCACAAAAGCAATCATATTGTATACCGAAGGATTTCATAATCCAAAGGAATTCATGGATGTTGCCAAAATCGTTTCCAAGAAAAAACCGATATTGGCAATGAAAGCAGGAAGAACTGAAGAAGGTGCCAAAGCTGCAGCTTCACATACCGGTTCCCTTGCAGGAGTTGATATTGCCACTGAATTGATATTCGAGAAAACCGGCATACTTTCATTTAACAACGAAGAGGAAATGTGTCAAGCAGCCATGGCATTTTCAACGCAACCAATTCCCAAAGGCAATAGAGTAGGAATCATAACCAATACTGGCGGTCCAGCAGTAATTGCTACAGATGAATTGGTAAGCGCAGGAATGCAAATTCCTGCATTGTCTGAAAGAGCAAAAAACATCTTAAAGGAAACCATGCTACCAGAAGCAACTATTGGAAATCCTATTGATGTTGTTGCTACAGGGGGAGGCAAACACTTCCGTAGTGCACTAGATGTATTGATGGAAGAGGAAACCATTGATTCGATTTACATCAATTTTGTGACAGCCCCATTTACAGATACTGATGATGTTGCAAGAAACATTGTTGAGGTTAACCAATTGAAACGTAAGCCAATAATTTGCAATTTCATGACAAATATGAGTTTAGAGCGTTTTCAAGTCACTTCAAAAATTTTACAAGATGGAGGAGTACCGTGCTATGGTTTTCCAACAACAGCAGCAAAGGCTTTAGGAGTTCTTTATAAATACCATGTATTACAATCAAGAAACATTGGTGAACCAACGCAATTTGGTGATGTTAATAAGGTTTCAACAGAAAACATCTTGTTAAATGCAAAGAAGGAAAACAAGGAATTCCTTAATTCGTCTCAAGTTTATAACATACTTTCCAATTATAAAATCCCCATTGCTGATTATCGAATTGTAAATAATATAAATGATGCCATTAGTGCTGCCGAAGCAATTGGTTTCCCTATTGTACTGAAAGCTGAATCAGAATCATTAGTTCATAAGAGTGATGCAGGAGGCGTAGTTGTAAACATTAAAAATGCAAAAGAACTTTCAGAATCCATTGAAAAAATGGAGAAAAAATTTGCGGTTGATGACTTACAGTTTCTTATTCAAAAATTTTTACCCGGAGGAAGAGAGTTAATTGCAGGTGTTAGCATCAAAAAGGATTTAGGACACCTAATCTTATTTGGCTTGGGTGGAATTTATGTCGAAGTTTTAAAGGATGTGGTGTTTAAAATAGCCCAAGTAACTGAATTGGAGGCAACTGAAATGCTAACATCAATTAAGGGTTTTAAATTGCTGGATGGGATTAGGGGTCAAGATGGAGTTGACAAGCAAAGCATTGTGAACATTATTCAAAGAATATCCCAATTGGTTACTGATTTCCCAGAAATACAAGAAATGGATTTGAATCCAATAATTGGATTCAAAGATAAAGTGATAGCTGTTGATGCAAGAATAAAAATTTAATAAAAACTAATATGTATAAGATACAATCATCAAAATTATTAAAGGAAGTAATGGGTGGTTATTTCCTTGGAATGAAGGATACAAATAAAAAATATGCTTGGTGTACAAGCGTCGGTCCAGCAGAATTACTGCGATCTTTTGGTTTTGAAGTCCATTTTCCTGAAAACCATGGAGCATTATTAGGAGCAACTCGTACCGCAGGAGATTTTATTCCAGAGAGTGCAGAACTTGGTTATAATAATGATATTTGTTCCTATCTGACTTCTGATATTGGTTCATATTTAAAAAAACAAACACCACTTCAAGATCATTATGGATTAAATGGACCTCCTAAACCAGATATCATTGTTTACAATACCAATCAATGCAGAGAAGTTCAAGATTGGTTCACGTATTTTGCAAAAGAAATTAATTGTCCAATTGTTGGCATAACTCCACCAAGGCATGTTGATGAAGTTACTGAAGCGCATATAAACGATGTTAGTTCCCAATTTAAATCTATGATTCCCGCATGTGAAAAGGCAAGTGGTAATAAATTTGATTTGGATAAATTCAAAGATACAATACGATTAAGCAAGGAAGCAACTGAACTTTGGAAAAAGGTTTTGTTAACAGCAAAACATTCGCCATCACCAATAAGTTTTTTCGATGCAACAATCCATATGGGCCCAATTGTAGTTTTGCGTGGCACTCTAATTGCTAAGGACTATTATGCAGCATTATTAAAGGAGTTGGAAGGAAATGCAGCTAACAAAGTTGGATTTCTTCAAGAGGAAAAGAGTAGGATATATTGGGATGGGATGCCTATTTGGGGGAAACTACGACCACTTTCAGATTTATTCATTCAAAATAACTCAGCAGTCGTCGCCTCAACTTATTGCAACAGCTGGATTTTTGATGCATTTGATGTAGAGCATCCATTCGAATCATCTGCCAAGGCATACACTGAAATATTTATCAATAGGAGTGAAATGGCTAAAGAAAAGATTTTGGCAAATTTGATTGAAGAATTCAGAATTGATGGAATGATTTTTCATGATGCAAAAACATGTGCAAACAACTCCAACTCCAGATTTGGAATGCCACAACGCATAACAGAAAAAATGGGTATTCCTACATTAGTTATTGAAGGTGATTTATGCGATTTAAGGTTTTATTCAGAAGGACAAACGATAACTAAAATCGAAACATTCCTTGAACAAATTGAAAGCTCAAAAGTACTTTCTTAATTTTATTCAATTAAACTTATAATTATGATGGCTGGAGATTATTTAGATAACAAAATATTTAAACTTTCAACGGGAGAAAGTGTAAGTTCGTCTGAGATGGAAGAATTAATCAAGGAGAAATGCCATTATATAAAACATGTATATGTCGGAACTGATGAAAAGAAAGCAATGGTAGCATTGATTTTTCCTGATCAACAATTATTACATAACCCAGATTACAGACTATCACCAGATGAAGGCTGTTTTTGTCCACGCTCATTAGATGAACTTGGAAGGTGTCTTACTGGATGTTTGAAATTGGTAAATCAAAAACTTGATAACAACTCATTAAAAATTAATTCTGCGGATATCATCAATAGTGAGTTGCAAATTCATAATGACAGTTCTATTTCACATCAAGATATATTGGATAAATACAAGACATTGCTTCATGAAAAATATGGAACAAATGTACCTTCTGAAAATGAAATTTATTTCATAAAAAATACTCAATAATGAAAAGTGATACAAAACAAATACGGGTAGGGGTTGTTGGTTTAGGTCCAGTAGGTATGATATTGGCGGTAAAACTGAAGGAAGCTGGATGTGATGTCGCCTTATGCGATAAAGATGTATTCAAGCTTAAGAAAATCCGAGAGGAAGGTATTGTTTTAGAAAATATTTTCGAATCTACGACCCATTTTGATAAGGTTTTTGATTCCGTGAAGGAAATGCGCAACCTTGATTTGGACTATTTGGTTTTTTCACTTAAGACATACCAAACTCTTGGGGCGGCTAAAGAAGCTGAAATACTTAATTCAGATAAGATATCTGTTGTTTCTGCTCAAAATGGAATAGATTCCGAAAAATTGGTTTCATCAGTATTTGGTGAATCAAAAACCATGAGAATGATTATTAACTATGCAGGAAATTTAAGGGCCACAAATGTTGTTAGAGTATCTTTCGTCACACCTCCCAATTATATTGGGTCTCTTGATGACAGTCGAACCAAACAGGCTGATAAATATGCAGAAATTCTGAATAGTGTTGGATTCATTACCGAAAGATTAAATTCTTTTGATCTAATCAAAGGTACTTGGGAAAAAACGATTTTAAATGCATCGCTTAGTGCACTTTGTGGTGTTGGTAGGTTAACGATGGCTGAAGCGATGAATGATCCGGATACCATTGAATTGGTGGAACAAATCATCAATGAAGGCATTGAAGTGGCAGAGAAAGAAAAGATTCGTTTCCCTGATGAATTCATAAGAAAATGCATGCAATATCTTCGTAAAGGTGGAGATCACTTCCCATCATTAGCCGTTGATTTGATTAATAACAGACAGACGGAAATTGATTACTTCAATGGTAAGATTGTAGAATATGGTAAAAAACATTACGTAAAGACTTCTTTGAACCTTGCCTTCACCAATATGGTTAAGGCAATGACGAACAAAAATGTTCTTGCTCGTTTTCCTGGTGTCGATGGGGAATTGAATAAAATCATCATCAGCAAGGGTTTGGTGGATAAAAACAAACCATCCATATATTATAAGGAACATAACTTTTTCTTGGGAATTGACCTTGGATCAGCATTTACAAAGTTTACCATAACCGATGAAAATGGCAAAGTGGCGTTCAGATATATCTTGCAGACAATGAATAAGGATCGTCATGCAATGAAAAACATTCTGCAAGCCATCAATGCAACTTTTAACATCAGTTACAGTTGCGCAACCGGATATGGAAGGAAACATTTCTCTGAAACAGATCTGATAAAAACAGAAATCAATTGTGCTGCTGCTGGCGTATCAGAATATTTTGGTGGAGAAAAGAACATCATCGATATAGGGGGAGAGGACATTAAGGTCATCCATTGCAATGCGGACAACAATGTCGCCAATTTTTACATGAATGACAAATGTGCCGCAGGAACAGGTGCCTTCCTGGAAGAAATTGCTGAACGTGCCGAAATAAACATAGCTGACATGAGCGGCTTGGCTTCCAATTCTGAGTATGATAAGGAACTGAACAGTTTCTGCACCGTGTTTGCTAAAACGGAAATCATGAATTGGGTTTTTGACGGAATGCCCAGAAATGACATTGCCAGAGGAATCTACATTTCCATTTCCAATAAGGTTGCCAAAATGAGGTTATATCCAAATATCCCAACGTACATTATTGGTGGCGTAATTGCCCATCATCCATACCTTAGCAACATCTTGAGTTCAAAATTCAACAAGGAAATCAATTCCGTTGAATTTCCTCAATACATCGTGTCCTTCGGTGCTTCAATCATTGCCCGACAGGCTTGGCTGACGCTAAATCCGGTAGAAATCGTTCAAACTGAAACCAAATAATAACAACATGAAATCATTTCACTCCATAGATAAAGGAATAGCCATTTCCTTCGACGACATTTATCTCGTCAATGGCTCCAGAACTCCATTCGGTAAATACTGCGGAACATTATCGCAGGTATCGCCTACCGATTTGGGAATATATGCCAGTCGTGCCGCTCTTGAAAAAGCGAATGTAAAGGCCAATGAAATAGACCAAGTGATAGTAGCCAACATAGGCCAAAGTTCTGGCGATGCCTATTTTCTGCCCCGTCATATTGCCCTTTTTGCAGGTGTTCCTCAAGAAGTTCCTGCTTTGATGGTTCAACGGATTTGCGGTTCCGGTTTCGAAACGATCATTACCGGAGCAGAACAGATTACCTTGGGTAAGGCTGAAACAGTTATATGCATAGGCACAGAAAACATGTCCCTCTCCCCTACCGTAAGCTTCGGAAACAGGATGGGATACCCTCTTGGCCGTCCAGTTTTCAAGGATATGCTTTGGGAAGCCCTGGACGATACTGCTGCCGGATACCCAATGGGTTTTACCGCGGAAAATGTAGCCAAGAAACACTCCATCACGCGTGAAGAATGCGATGCTTATGCCATGTCCTCCTTCCAACGGGCCATCGATGCCACAGGTAGAAACGTATTTTCCGATGAAATCACTCCAATGAATGCCACTGTGTTCGAGATGGAAGGCCTAAAATCAAGAAAGGTTTATTTGCCAAAACAAGCTGTAAATTTCATTACCGACGAACACATGCGCCCAACCACCCTTGAGGTCTTGGCAAAACTCCCAACAGTTTTCGACAAGGCTGGTGTGCTTACAGCTGGTAATTGCAGTGGAATAGTAGATGGTGCAGCCGCTACCGTGGTGGCCGACAAAAACTCCATTCAAAAAAGAAACCTCCAACCGCTCTCCCGAATCGTAGCTGGAGCCACCTGCGGCATAGACCCAAAAGTAATGGGACTCGGACCGGTTCCTGCCATCCGTTTGTTGCTCGAACATACCGGATTGAACATTTCCGACATAGGCCTATTCGAAATAAACGAAGCATTTTCTGCACAGGTAATCGGTTGCCAGCGAGAACTCGGACTGGACAGAAACCTCTTGAATGTAAACGGTGGTGCCATTGCTTTTGGCCATCCTTTGGCTGCCACTGGAGCCCGTTTGTCCTTGACCATCTCCCGCGAGATGATTGCCCGAAAAGTCAAGTATGGCATTGCCTCCGCCTGCATTGGTGGCGGCCAAGGCACTGCTATCCTCTTCGAAAATTGCAATCTTTAAACAGCTAAATACCCTTAAAATAAAATGGCAGATGCGAATAACATCTGCCATTTTTCATTTCCACGCCCCTCCCCCATTCCTCATTCCTAATTTATAATTCCTAATTCTTTTAAGGAGCCTATGGTTCCTTCTCGTCCCATCTGCGTCCCGCTATCCGCTGTAGCCGCTGCAT
>CAIWCG010000234.1 GCA_903911135.1 uncultured Bacteroidota bacterium | reverse complement strand
CCACATCATACCGTCATTTTCCCACATAATACCATCATTCTCCCACTCCATACCGTCATTCTCCAACATCATACCGTCATTCTCTCACTCCATACCGTCATTCTCCCACATCATACCGTCATTCTCCCATTCCATACCATCATTCTCCCATATTCCCATGAAAAAATACTCACCAAACCCCAACAACCAATCCAAATGGAAGCAAAAAATGAAAAGAAATCCCTATTTCAGCAACTCATCCATCACTCCCTCAATGCCTTGAGCAGGGTTTGGAGCGTTGGTAGAGATTATCCTGCCCTCCTTATCAATCAAGATGCATTGCGGCAGGTTCCTGACGTTGTATAGTTCCGAAAACTCGTTCTGTTTCCCCACCAATGCAGGCAAATATTGCTCCCCAGCTATATGATAAGTCTTCACGTTCTTCTCCCATTCCTCCTTTTTCGTGTCCAGCGAAACATACAGCAACACCACCTCCTTATGATCGTAATGTTCCTGCAATCCGGCCAGCAGATTCATCACATTCATCGAAGGAATATTGAATGACGACAGCACCATGATGTAAACAACCTTCCCTTTAAACCCCGCCAAGGACTTCTGCTTGCCATGTATGTCCGTAAAATTGAAATCCGGAGCAGGAGCACCCTTCACCAGCTTAAGATATTCCTGAAACTTGGCCTTAACAGTATTCAAACAGGAGGTATCGGTGGTATGGTTGCCATAATCCGTCATCAAGGAATCCATCAGCATCGTATTTTCCTGTTGAGATGCAAAGGCATTGACCAAAATCCTGCCCAACAAAACATCTGCCACCTTGCCATTGAAATGTTCCTTCGCCAAACGGTATTGATGCAGGTATTGGTTCTCCAAACCCTTGATTTTCCAGTGCTTGTCGGCAGCATATTCCGGCATCAGGTCGTTGATGTAATTATCCAGAAACCGAAAATAATATCCCGAATTGACGGCCTTGGCATTATTGACCGTCACTGCCAAATTCGTCCTCATTCCATTATAATAATTTACCTGCATTTCAGTCGGTACTTGCGGCTTAGTGTCAGCCAAGAACCAATAATAACTTGAATCTGGGCCTATAGGTTCGCCAGCAAGCATTCTTTCCTTGAAATGGGTTTTCAGGTAGCTGTATTGTTCATTCGCAAGCTCATATAGCATGTCATTCTTGGCATATTCACCGAATTTTTCTTTGAAAAGTTCTCCCGGAAAGCTCCTGAAACCATAGTTCCAAGTCTGGTAGATGCTATCACAAAGCTGATAAAAGCCGGGTGGCGAAAGTTTCTTGTATTCTTTTCTGTGGGCGATGAAACGATTGACAGAAGTGCCCTTGTTGAAGTATTTGCCAGCCAGATAATTGTTTGCATCCTTTCCTTTTCCGGTAAAATTTGCCTGCCCATTGTCGAGGTCTATCTTGCCATGTAAACTGTCGCCTGGCGTGAGGTATAATCGGATGGAATAATTTTCAATTTGCAGGTCATAAAATCGTGTTTCGGATACATTAAAGGAGAAAAAGAAACTATCACTTAAAGTATCTTTATTAGGATAAAAAAATACCCTGTTGGTAGTGGAGATGGAGCAATAATTCCTAAGATAACTTATCGAAACATGGTCGGAGATGTGGTATTTGTCATTGAAACTATGCGTCACGTTGGCCGACAGCATGATTTTGCCTGTTTGTGGCAGTGCAACTTGGCATAACAATAGAAACAATGCCGATACTACTACTTTTATACTACTCATCGGGGCAAAAATACAATTAAATGGTTTCAATGAAATCCATGTTTGGCGGCTTTTCCTAAACGGAATCTGTTCTTACTTATTGGACGGGCGAATGAACGCAGTCTATCCACAGCGGAAAACCCTGCCGTGTTTATGCGGCTTCTTTTGCCGCATCATAAAAATCATTCATGATAAAATTTCCTTTTTAAGAGTAATGTCGAATTTTTTGCAACGACGGCATTCCGTTTAAGGGATAACGTCATTGCACATGCAATGGCCTTATCCCTGAAAGGGGATTGCGTCGTTGCACGTGCAACGGTACTATTCCTGAAAAGGGATTGCGTCGTTGCACGTGCAACGGTCTTATTCCTGAAAAGGGATTGCGTCGTTGCACGTGCAACGGCCCTATCCCTAAAATGGAATTGCATCATTGCACATGCAATGGCCTTATCCCTGAAAGGGAATTGCGTCGTTGCACTTATTTTAGCTTAATAATAGATTAAGTTTATGTGTTGAATATCTTTAATGACCTGAATTATGATCATTTATAAGATAATCTTTAATGCAAACATTAGCCAATAAAAAGGAATGATGAAGGAAATGTTGAATATTGGATGTTAAACCACGGTGTTGACCAAATCCTTGTCTGAATTGTTCCAGATCTCCCAACTTTTGTCGGCTTGGATGAAGAGCATCTTCAAACCATTGCTCACCACGGCACCTGCTGCCCTACCTTTTTTCATGAAAACGGTCTCCTTAGGATTATAAACCAAGTCGAAAAGGATATGTTTTGACGACAAGACCGAGTAGGGGATAGGAGGGAAGGATTTCACCTCGGGATACATGCCCAGAGGGGAGGCATTGACGATGACGAGCGGCTCCTTGAAGGAGGATTCGTCGAAATCTTCGAACTTGAAGAAGAAATCGTTCTTGGGGTTGCGAGAAATGAAGGTTCTGTCTATTCCAAGTTTCTTGAAAACGTAACCAACAGCCTTCGAAGCACCGCCAGTGCCAATGATGAGGGCATCCTTATGATACGATTTCAACAATGGGATAATGGCTTTTTCGAACCCGAAAGTATCGGTATTGTATCCCACCAGTTTCAAATTGTCATTACGGGTTTTGCTTCTGTATCCGGCAGGATTATCGCGGATTACCTTGATGGTATTCACCGCGCCAATGGTACTCGCCACATTATCCATCTCGTCGAGGTAAGGAATGATGGATGATTTGTAAGGAATGGTCACATTCAGGCCTTCAATATCATGATTATTGATGATTAGGGAAGGGAAATCAGTCACATCTTTGATAGGAAACAACTCATAAGAGCAATTGTTGATATTTTCCTTTTGGAACTTCTCTGTGAAATATTGTTTCGAGAAGGAATGGGAGAGCGGGTAGCCGATTAAACCGTATTGACGCATAGTATTATGGATTTATTGGTGAATGGAGAGCATTTGTTTTAGTGCGTTTGTTTTTTCTTTTTCATGATTTGAATGAGGATGGGAAGAATCGAAAGGATGATGATGGCAATGGCTACCAAGTCGATATGATTCTTGATGAAATCAATTTCGCCCAAGAAATATCCGGCAAATGTCAAACTCACGATCCATACCGCACCACCCAGCAAGTCGTAGGATAGGAATTTGCTGTATTTCATGACCGCTACACCGGCTACAAAAGGCGAAAATGTTCTGACGATAGGAACAAAACGTGCCATGATGATGGTCTTGGGGCCATATTTTTCGAAGAAGGAATGAGTCTTGTCTATATATTCCTGTTTGATGATCGGTTTTCCACGGAATTGATGCTTCAATACTCTAAGTCCGATGTTCCTTCCGATGAAATAATTGGTATTGTCGCCTAACACGGCGGCAATGAAGAGCAAACCGACCAAGTAAAAGATGTTCAAATCGCCAGCCTTGGCGAATAATCCTGCCGTAAACAATAAAGAATCACCAGGAAGCAATGGAAAGATCACCACCCCGGTCTCTATGAAGATGATTAGGAACAAAATGAAATAAAAGGTTCCGCTGAAGTTCTGAATGATCCAGTGAAGGTCCAGGTTTATGATGTGTTTTAATAATTCCATGAGCCGTTTATATTACGTTAAGTGTTGGATCAATCTCTTTTGCATAGCTTAATATTCCTCCCTTAAGATTGTAAAGGTTATTGAATCCGAATTTGCTTTCCAGTTGCATGATGGCTGTTCCGCTTCTTCCGCCAGCCTTGCAATGAATCACCACTTTCTTGGTTCTTGAAATCTTATCCTCATTATGAAGGATGGCCGATAACGGAATCAGTTCGCCACCGATGTTGGCCATTTCATATTCAAACTCTTCGCGGACATCTATCAGTTGGAAATCTTCCTTGTTGTCCATCATCGCCTTCAATTCTTGTGCAGTTACTTCTTTCATTCTATATTATATGGTAGTTTGTTTAAGTTCTTCGGGCAAGTATTCAAAAAACGTGTCGCTTCTCAAGCCCAAGCGCAAAGTTTCTAGGGGGATAACCTCATTTGGGGCAATGTTTCCCAAGTTCACGTTGGCACCGAGGAGTTTTATGAAATGCGCCTGTTGCGCTTTCTGGGGAGTCTCCCAGATTACCTTGCTGGTATCCACCTTTTGGATGATTCTATTGATCAGCATCGCCTTGGCCTTGCCATTGGGGCGGAAAATGCCGATGGTTCCCGATTCGCGAGCTTCGGCAATGACCTTCCACACACCCGCTTCCAGTTCGGAATTGATCATTTCTATCCAAATGTTCGGGTGGATGATGATTCCCTCGTCCTTCGACCCCACTTCGGATATCACCGTAACATATTTCGAAAGTTTCTGGATATAATCCAGCTTGATATTATGGTTCAGCGTGATGCTGCCATCCGAAATCTCGGCGTGTTTCAGCTTATATTTTTCTAATAATCGGATATAATCCTCAAAACGGTTCCTGATGATGAACGCCTCGAAGAGTGTGCCACCAAAATAGACCGGGATACCTGCATCGGTATACACTTTCAGTTTGGTTTCCAGGTTTGGGGTAATCATGGCCGTACCAAAACCCAATTTTACGATATCGGCATATTCCCCACACATCGAAACAAAGTCCTCCGTTTCGCGGATGCTCAAGCCCTTGTCCATAACCATGGTAATCCCTTTTTCACGAGGCTTTGGATTACGGATAGGAAGGTGGTTTAAGTCAAAATTCATTATAAAAGTGCTCAATAAGGCGGCAAATATAACTAATAAATATTAAGATTTCATAAATCCTTCATTTATTTATCCAAAAGATTTTAACATTTCATTAAGAACATGGATGATTTGGAGCCTACGTTTTCTACTCGAATCATCTTCGTCCCGCTATCCGCTGTAGCCGCTGCCTTCCCATTATCCGATACAAAGCAGCGGGCTGCCGCTACTATCGGGGCTATGTTCGACGGCAGGTTGCCTCGAAAGAACTTTTCTCAATTTTGGGTTAGCTGTGGCGAAAAGGCTTTGCCTTTTCGCCACAGCCAAACCCCAGAAAGTGTTTTCATGGCCAAATTCTGCCCCACCATGAATGTATTTGGAAGATTATGTCCTACTTTTTTGCTTGAAAAGCAGGAAAAACTTCTTTCTACCATTGGCAAGTTTCCTAAAGCATAAACGGAACGTCTTTCCTGCATTAGGAAGTTTCCCAATGCTAAAAGGAAGCTTCTTTCTACCATTAGGAAGTTTCCGATTGCTAAAAGGAAGTCTCTTTCTACCTTCGGTAAGTTTACCGGAGCTAAAAGGAAGTCTCTTTCTACCTTCGGGAAGTTTACCGGAGCTAAAAGGAAGCTTCTTTCTACCATCGGTAAACTTGCCAATGGTGGAACGAAACTTTTTTGCCTTGAATTTACTTTGAAATGTTCAAAAACGGTTGCTACGGCTGCCAAAAGCTGTTTCGAAGTAGCTGCCATCAAGCATAGCCCTGACATGCCCAGCTTATCCTGCCATTGCAAGGGGCTTGGTGGTTGGCGGCAGATAATCGATGGCTGGCAGGTGGGTCATGATACGAGAACTTGCCATAGGCTCCTTATAATAATCATCGTTGTCATCAAACAAAAAAGCCCTCCCGGTGTGGAAAGGCTTCGTTGCTTTTGATAAATAAAAATAATAAGTCTTTATTTTTGACCTGGATGCTCCGGTCTTGGAATCAATACCTTGCGCGACAGCTTTAATTTGTTGGTTTTTCTGTCCACTTCGATAAGTTTCACTTGTATTTTGTCGCCAGCCTTGAGTATGCCGTCGAGGTTTTCCAAACGTTTCCAATCCACTTCGGATATGTGCAGCAGTCCGTCCTTGCCTGGCAGTATTTCTACGAAAGCTCCGAATGGCATGATGGATTTTACCACGCCGTCGTAAACTTTTCCTTCTTCGGGAATGGCTACGATGCCGTTTATTTTTGCCAGCACCTTGTCGATGGAGGCCTTGTCGTTGGATGCTATCTCGATGACGCCTTGGTCGCCCACTTCTTCTATCGAAATGGTGGTTCCGGTTTCACGCTGCATCTCCTGGATGACCTTTCCACCTGGTCCGATAACGGCTCCGATGAACTCACGGGGGATCGTTATCTTGATGATTCTCGGTGCGAACGGTTTGTAGTCTTCACGAGGGGCTGTAAGGGTTTTATTCATCTCGCCAAGGATGTGCAACCTTCCTGCACGGGCTTGTTCCAGTGCCTGAAGCATGATTTCGAAAGGAAGACCTTCCACTTTCAAGTCCATCTGGCAGGCACAGATACCTTTGGTGGTGCCCGTTACCTTGAAATCCATATCGCCCAAATGATCTTCATCGCCCAAAATATCAGATAACACGGCAAACTTCTTTCCATCGGTAATCAAACCCATGGCTATGCCTGACACAGGACTGGAAATCTTTATTCCTGCATCCATAAGCGCCAACGAACCGGCACAAACAGTAGCCATCGAGGAGGAACCGTTGGATTCCAAGATGTCGGAAACCACGCGGATGGTGTAAGGGTTTATCTGTCCATCGGTAGGGATGACTTTTTTCAATGAACGCATGGCCAAGTTTCCATGACCTACTTCTCGTCGGCCAACGCCACGCATCTGTTTTACTTCGCCAGTAGAGAAAGGAGGGAAGTTGTAATGCAAAAGGAATTTATTGTATCCTTCTATCATCGCTCCGTCAATCATCTGCTCATCCAGTTTGCTACCCAAGGTAACGGTGGTCAAGGATTGGGTTTCGCCACGGGTAAACACGGCAGAACCATGTGCGGAAGGAAGATAATCCACTTCGCTCCAGATAGCTCTTATCTCATTTCCTTTTCTGCCATCCAAACGAACGCCTTCATCAAGAATCATTCTTCTGATGGCTTCCTTTTCTACGTCATGATAATATTTCTTCACGAATCCTGCCTTTTCTGCTTTCTCCTCTTCAGTAAAAGTTTCCAGGAAAGTATCTCTTATTGCTTGAAAAGCTTCATGGCGGGCATGTTTGTCTGGGTTACAAGTCTTTGCAACTTCATAAACCTTGTCGTAAAGTTCCGTTTTGATGCGTTCCTTCAGTTCCAAGTCATTGGTTTCATGATTGTATTCGCGTTTCGGCTTGTTGCCAAGCATCTGAGCCAAGTCCAATTGAGCCTGACATTGAACTTTTATTGCTTCATGGCCATATTGAATGGCTTCGAGCATTTCTTTTTCAGATACTTCGCTCATTTCGCCTTCCACCATCAGGATGTTATCCATGGTGGCAGCTACAATCAGGTCGATATCTGCTGTTGCCATTTCTGCAATCGTAGGGTTGATGACCAATTTACCATTGATTCTTCCAACACGACACTCCGAGATAGGTCCATTGAAAGGAATATCTGAAATGGTTATCGCCGCTGAAGCTGCCAACCCTGCCAAACAATCAGGCAATATGTTTTTGTCAGCCGAAATCAAGGTTACCAAAACCTGAATCTCTGCATGATAATCATCTGGAAACAATGGACGCAAGGCCCTATCTATCAACCTACTGATTAATATTTCATAATCTGATAATCTTGCTTCTCTCTTGAAAAATCCCCCTGGAAATCTGCCTACTGCGGCATATTTCTCTTGATAATCCACCGATAAGGGCAGATAATCCATGCCTTCCTTGGCATCCTTGTTGGAAACCACGGTGGCGAGCAACATCGTGTCGCCCATTTTTACTACTACCGAACCATCGGCTTGTTTTGCTAATTTACCCGTTTCGATGGTTACTGTTCGTCCATCAGGTAGGGAAAATGTCTTTGAATTTAATGTATATGACATTGTCTTTTTTTAATTTGATTTTTAATGATTGAAAAACCTAAATCTATCCACTGTCGGAAATAAAAATTTGATAATGCACACCAAGGTACATTATCAAATTCTTTAAGTTTTCTAATCTGTTGTTATTTACGGATGCCTAATTCGGCGATGACTTTTCTGTATCTGGTAATGTCTTTGCGGACGAGGTAATTCAATAATCGTCGGCGTTTTCCTACCAAATTCACCAATGCGGTTTGTGTTGAAAAATCCTTTTTGTTTACTTTTAAGTGAGCTGTCAATTCGTTGATACGGGTGGTGAACAGCGCTATCTGTCCTTCCGAATTGCCGGTATCAGCTTCTGATTTGCCAAATTTCTTGAAGATTTCTTTTTTTCTTTCTGTGCTTAATGCCATGTTTCTAATTTTTTATTTCTTTTTCTATTTTATTCGGGGGCAAAGATATATAAATTTTTAGAAATGAATCATAAGTGGTGATAATTTATTTCTAAAATAGGGGGGAGAGGGGGATTTTTATGGGCAAATTTTCTTTTTTGGAGCCTATATCCTCTTCTCGTCCCATCTGCGTCCCGCTATCCGCTGTAGCCGCTGCATCCCCAATACCGACACCAAGCAGCGGGCTGCCGCTACTATCGGGGCTATGCTTTGACGGCAGGTAGCTTCGAATGAGCTTTCAGTAGATAGCTAAATAAACTTTATCAAAGTTTGGAACTT
>CAIWCG010000233.1 GCA_903911135.1 uncultured Bacteroidota bacterium | reverse complement strand
TTTTCGCCGCAACATGGTTGCTTATAAAAAGTCTTTTCGAAGCCACCTGCCGTCAAAACATAGCCCCGATAGTAGCGGCAGCCCGCTGCTTTGTTTCGGAAATGAAGATGCAGCGGCTACAGCGAATAGCGGGACGCAGATGGGACGAGAAGAAACCATAGGCTCCTTATAGAAATTATGAATTATAGATTATAAATGAGAGGGGCTTGTGGGATTATAAACGTTAAATTGTTACATTTGCCACCGATAAAAGGTAGCATCTGACAAAAAAAGGAATTAATGGGAAAGATAAGTCTTAAAATAAGTCCTGATACGCTTACGACTTTTGTGGCCGAGTTCCTTGTTTTGATAAGTGGGTTGATAGTTTATAAACTGGCTGCTGCGAAGTTCGGGCAGGAGGGATTTTCGGAATATTCATTGTGCCGGAGGACGGTTTCGTTTATTCAGCCTATCATGATGCTTGGCTTGGGGGTTGGGTTGGTGAGGTATATTGCAATCAACTATTCTCGACCTGCGGAGTCGGACAAATATTTCATCGGTGGGTCGTTTGTGCTGTTCGTTTTTTCTACGTTTATCATTCTTGTCTTGCTATTGTTCAGACATAATTTCGCTTTTCTTTTCTTTGGCAATGAGCGGTATTATTATTTCATGATGCCTATCTGCATGATGCTATTCGGGTTGATGCTGCATAGCATATCGTATAGTTATTTAAGGGGGAAACTGAAAATAACTTATGCCAACATTCTCCAGGTCATCAACATGTGCATCGTTCCGTTGGCGGTATTTTATTGGTCGGATTCGTTGATTCACCTGCTATATTTCAATGGTCTTCTTTGGGTTTCGGTTTCGTTTTTATCTTTCATTTATATCTTCCGCTTCGTGAAATTCGACAAGCATCATCATTATAAACCTGAACTTAAGGAGATGATGAAATATAGTATACCGAGGGTTCCTGGCGATATTGGATATGCTGCCTATTTTATATTTCCGGCAATCATCACAACGCATGTTGTAGGGATAAAAGAGGCTGGGTTTGTGGCTTTCGGGATTACAATACTAAACATGGTTACTGGGTTTTTCTCTCCAATAAGTCTTATTCTGTTGCCCAAGACGAGCTATTGGATAGCCAACAAGGAATTCAATCTGCTAGAGGATAATGTAAAAAAGATTTCTTTGATTGCTGTGTTATTGACCATTGCAGGTACGTTGTTTTTCTTTGCATTCGGTGATAAGATCATCGAACTTTACTTGGGTCCAAACTATGAGGAACTTATTAAAAACACCAAACTCATCTTGTTTGGCAGCATCTTTTTTGCGTTGTTCATTTGTTTGAGAAGTGTTATTGATGCCTATTTCGTTACGGCAAGAAACAGCAAGAACATTCTTATTTCGTTGGTGGTTTTCTTAGGCCTTTCTACTTTGCTGTTTATTTTCCCGATAAATTATTTCTACATAAACATATTTTTTGTCATTGGATTATTTGTCCTATGCGTGCTGACAGTATTGGACATTTTGATTGTATTTAGGAATAAATAACATTTATGAATCGAGGACAAACTGAGGCAATAAGAGTTTTAGCTGTAATACCGGGATCAAAGGATGATATCAATTCGATGATATTCTCACGAAGGCAAGTACAATCTTTGCTGGAAAAAGGGATAGATGTAAGAACTTTTTACCTATATGACAGGTCTTCTATAAAAGCACTGAAACAGGAACGGAAAGAATTAGGAAAGTTGATTAGGGAATTCAAACCGATGATAATTCATTCTCATTATGGAACCATTACCGCATTATTTTGTGCATTCTCAAGCAGTTTGCCTTTGGTAATCACCTTTCAAGGAAGTGATTTGAACAAGACTTCTTCTGATGGATTCCTTCGTGATTTGATGGGGAGATTCTTTTCACATGTTGCAGCATTGAAAGCGTCACGTTTGATTTGTGTCTCGAATAAGTTGAAAGAGAAATTCCATCTTAATAAAAGCAAGGCAAGTGTTGTGCCGATTGGTATCAACATAAACGAATTCCAACCTGTTTCCAAGACAGAGGCTCGCAGTTATTTAAACTGGAACCAACAAGAAAAGATCATTCTTTTCAATGCCAATAACCCAAAGATAAAACGGCTGGATATGGCCGAAGAAACATTGGAGCTATTAAAGAAAACCATTCCCAATGCAAGGCTAGAGGTATTAAGCGGATATGTTGATCCGGATAAGATTCCAATGTTGTTGAATGCCTCCGACTGCCTATTGCTTTGCAGCGACTCTGAAGGCAGTCCGATGATCATCAAAGAAGCGCTTGCCTGTAATTTACCTATTGTTGGAATAGATGTGGGCGATGTAGTCGAAAGGATTCAAGGCCTTGACAACTGCGTGATAGCAGAGAAAGATTCAGTAGCACTTGCCAACGCCATTGAACCCATCCTTAAAAATAATAGCCGCACCGAAGGCCGCATTAGACTTATTAAAGACCAACTAACCGAAGAAGACATAGCTGAACGAATCAAGCAAATTTATATGTCGATATTAAATTAATCAATAAAATAATGTCCTATTTATTAGTCCTGTCCATATCCTTTATCATCAGTCTTTTCCTGACAAAAAAGATTTGGGAGGCATCCAAAGAAATCTATTTCCTTTTGGGATTGTTCCTGATATATTATTGGACCTTGATGGGCGGTTGGGTATTTGCCATAGACAATTTGACTGGCACCCATGGCGGCGACATAGGAATCCATTACTATACCTATTTCGACATTTTGTTTCCCGTGAAATTGAACACCAGCTATCTTTATGCCTTGATATTTTATGCATTGTTCTTCATCATCATGCAGGCCACCATCTTATTTTTTATACAGAAAACTAACCGCCCCAGCATTGCCAAAGAAAAAGATACAGAGGTGATAACCTTATCGAATCTCAAGATCATCGGACTTTGCGTATTATGCGTTTTCATCAGTTATGCATTCATCCATCAGCAAGTGCTGAAGGCCATAAACACAGGCAAATCACTTTATATAGTAACACGAGGAGAGCCCGACAAGTTCTTTTCGCTGCATCAGATATTCAATGAAATCGCCATTGGTCCATTGCTCATCGGGTTTGCTGTCTTTCTTGGTGGAAACGACGGAATCTTCATCAAAACCAACTCCTCCGAAAAGAAATACTTTGCCCTATACATCTTGGCCATCCTGTTCGTCATTCTTTATCTTGGTCTTCTTGGCGACAAGCACGAACTGTTCTTTTCAGGCATCGTAGGATTGTTGTTTTACCTTGCCAACGTCAAGAAAAAACGAAAGATTGCCAATATCCTCATCCTGTTTTTCATCGTTTCCATACCTTTGTTCTTCATCGACATCATCAGAGGACTTCCCATCTTGAGCAGCCTGCTGAACAAAGGTACCGAACACATAGCCTCCCACCCCACTTCGGCTCCATCCATATTAAGCGGGTTTTTCAGCAATGAAATGTTTGCCGCCCACTTCTCCATGTATGGCGTTTTGGAATATCGAGTTCCGTTCACCTATGGCTACAGTTTCTTCACCCTCATCTCCTCCTTCATCCCACGCCTCATCCTGCCCGAAAGACCCATGGACGCCTACACCCACTATGCCAATTCGGTAGGGGCATCAAACATAGAAGGCTACACCATCCATCACGCCTCGGCTTGGTACATCAACTTCGGACTTTTCGGTGTCATCCTTGGCGCCATCATCCTCGGATACCTCTGGGCATCCTGCTACCGGCTTGCCAAGAATTGGACCGCACACAAATCCACATTCATCAGGCTTTTTTCCATCATTTCGCCCTATCTTTTCGTCGGGTTCATCCCCATCCTTATCCGCAGCGGCATAGAAGGCTACAAACCATTGGCCACCGAAGGTTTCCTGCTTCCGGTCATCATCCTGTTTCTCTGCTGCAAGAAAACCACCACCAAGATTCGATAGATCTTTCCTCTTTGGGGGCGCCCCCTTTTAGCTGCCAAGGGAAAAAAGGCAGCTAAAAGAGGTCGGGGTGTTGCGTGGGTTCGCTACGCTCCGTTTTTGCCGCCACTTACAAACGCAAGACAAAGGCGGCAAAGAACCGCCTTCGGCGCCACTACACTCCCTCGCCCAAGGCCTCTGCTAAATCCAACTGATAAATCACTTTCAGAAAGCGAACGTTACTTGTCAGGTCTTTCCCTGCCGGGTATGGGAAATTACTACCTGAAAGGACGGCGAGAAAAAAGCCGACCTGTCAGGATGCTTACTCAATGATTTGATTATATAAAAGAGTACTAGGCTCATATATTTTTGATTTATCAATCTTATGCTTTATTAAATTCGGTATAAGATTCACATTTTGTCCTTCGATAAATGTAGGGTATAAGAATTTCTTAATATGTTTGGCCATATTGATTATTTATAAGGTTTAAATTTTATTATTAACAAGTAAAATATTTTCATGATACAAAATTACAATTATTTCAAGCAATTGACCTACTAAACTTTCCTCCCCCCTCCCACCCTCTCCACAGCGTAAAAGACGATTTGTGTA
>CAIWCG010000232.1 GCA_903911135.1 uncultured Bacteroidota bacterium | reverse complement strand
TTTTCGCCGCAGCCAACCTATATGCCAAAAGTCATTTCGAGCAACCTGCCATCGGTCATAGCCCCGATAGTAGCGGCAGCCCGCTGCTTTGTGTCGGCAATGGGGATGCAGCGGCTACAGCGGATAGCGGGACGCAGATGGGACGAGAAGAGGATATATGCTCCAAATAGGAATTATAAATTATAGATTATGAATTATAAATGGGGAAGGAGGCGAGGTTTATCGCGGATATTCCACCCTGGCGTGGTAGATGGAGATGAGCATCTGCTTGAAGATCCGTTTGATGGATGCGATGTCGCGAAAGGTGATGTCGGAATTGGCGAATTGCCCCATTTCTATCTGTGAGTCGATGATATGGTCCACCAGGTTTTCGATAGTTTCGGCATCGTTATTTTTCAGGCTTCTGGCAGCGGCTTCTACCGAATCGGCCATCATCAATACGGCGGTTTCTTTCGTGAAAGGGATAGGGCCAGGGTAGCGAAAGGTGTTTTTATCGATGATTTTGTCTGGGTAGTTTTTCAGGAAAGATTGGTAAAAATATTGCACCATGGTGGTTCCGTGGTGCGTTCTGATGAAGTTGATGATGGGTTCGGGCAGGTTGTGTTTGTGGGCTATTTCGACACCTTTGGTCACGTGTTCGATGATGATATGGGCAGATTCTTCAAATGTCAAGAGGTCGTGCGGGTTGTTGTTGGTGTTTTGGTTTTCGATGAAATAGCGTGGATTTTCCATCTTGCCAATATCGTGATACATGGCACCGGCCCTGACAAGGAGGGTGTTTCCTTTTATCGCTGCTATGGCCGATTCGGCCAAGTTGGCCACTTGCAGCGAGTGCTGGAAGGTACCAGGGGCTTTTAAGGATAGTTCTCTAAGCAAAGGATTGTTGGCATCAGAAATTTCCATGAGCGACACTTCGGAGATGATGCCAAAGAGCTTTTCGAAGATATAAATTACCGGATAGGCAAGCAGCGCAAGGAGTGAATTGGCTCCCAAACAACCTATATCTACCCAGTTGATGTTCGAGTAGTTGACGGAGTGGAGCTTCGAAATGCCTATGTAGGAGATGAGATAGGCAAGGAAAATTACGCCTGAGGTGAGGAACAGTTGGCTTCTTTTCCTTAAGCTGACGATGCTATAGATGGTGAACATTCCGGTGATGATCTGTATGAAAACGAATTCGAAACCGTTTGGTGCTATAAACCCGATGATGAGTAGGATGATGATATGCAGAAAGAGCGCCATCCGTGTGTCGAAGAAGGCTTTTATGATGATGGGCACGATACAAAATGGGATAAGATAGGGGTTGAACAGACTGGTGTGCATCGACCAATTATAAATGCCTACCATAATGACGATGAGGAGTAGGGGCAAAGTGATTTTTCGAGTATCGTTAAATACGTCCTTACGAAATAGGGCAAGGAAAAACAGCAGCATGGTGATGACCAGTGTAACGACTATAAGCTGACCAAAAGCAATGCTGATGGAATTGGTCTTGTATCCTATTCTGGATTGATATTCGTCTTTGAGGGATTCCAAAAGACGGAACTTTTTCTTGTCTACCAATTCGCTGGTGGAAATGATGTTTTCTCCTTTTTGCAGTATGCCGTTCGAAATGGAAATCTTGTCCAGATTGTCCTTATATATTGCTTTGGTAAGGGAGTCGTCATAAAAGATATTTTGGGTCAAGGAATTTTCTATTAGAGGAAGGAGGAAAGTTTTATCGGCATGATGGTCATTGTCAAGAACGTTTTCGATATATTTGTAGGCAGATTGTTGGGTGTATAGTTGCTTCAGTTCTTTTGGTTCTGCATTTTTATCGTTGACGAGCATGATGATGGTGGACGAATTTTTCTTTTCAAAATCATCTGTCAGCAGGATGACCCCTTTATCATAAACGGCTTGCAGCAGAGAGGAGCCGATGTCGAGTTGTTTCCTTTTTTCGATGCTGTCCTGATATGGATTCGGAAGGTGTTTCATCAAATTCCACTTGGTGTTTGCATCGTTCAAGTAATCGTTAATCTTTGATTCTGCAATGGAATTATTGAACTTGAAATAGGACTTAACGCTTTGCAGTATCTTGCTTCTTTCAGTTTCCAATTCATCAGGTGTTTTATTGATGGCGAAATCGAATGGAGCGGATAAAT
This sequence comes from uncultured Bacteroidota bacterium, assembly GCA_903911135.1. Classification (GTDB taxonomy): domain Bacteria; phylum Bacteroidota; class Bacteroidia; order AKYH767-A; family JABDAW01; genus JABDAW01. Next base: position 7,283 of record CAIWCG010000232.1, on the reverse strand, counting down.
TTTCGTGTAGCCAGGGCTTGCCAAGTTCATATTCATACCTGAATGAAACGTCTTTAGGCAGCATGAAAACTACAATGACAATGGTGGTTATTGCTAATAGAATACGAAGAATTTCTTCTTGTTTCTTGCCTATAAACTGAAAGAGTTTATTCATCAGATATTATTGATTTAAAATAGAAAAGACAGTTAAGCCGTTAGAATGATATTTTTGCATTATTAAGTATTTCGCATGAGCAAATATCCTAAAAAAAAATAACATAGCGTAAATGAAAACAATAAAACTTGCTGTTATCGGGGCTTTTCTATCAATACTTGTCTATTCTTCAGCCCTTTCCCAGTCCTTGATTTTTTGTGAAAGTGTTGATAAATACGGCAAGCCAAACAATCCTTCAGATACCTTCGATGTAGATACATCCGGAAGCATAATAACGGTTTTGGTAAAACCCGGTCATTCGCTAAACACCAATTATATTCAATATGAAATTTATGCTTTTGATGACACATTAGCCATATACAACAATATGGAAAGGCAAGATGTGCATCGCGATTGGTTGTTTTGTTGGCAACGATTCAGTTTTAAGGACGAGGGCAAATACAGAATAACCGCTTATACCGATGATAACGTAACATTGGGAAGCGGAGAGCTATATATAAAGGTATTAAAATAAAAATGGGCAAGCCCTATACTGACCGCTCAAGCAGATATCCTTGCTTCCTTCCAGACCTGGGGAGGTTCACCGCGAGCTGGTCTTATTTGACTTACCCGGGGCGAAAATAGAAATTATTTAGGAAATGTTGAAAGAAAGTTTTATTTTTTTTCTCATTCGAAATAATCAGATGCCATAAAGTAAGTTGATTCCAGAACAAACAGCAGCAGCATGTCAAATCCTTATCCCTCATTCATAATTCATAATTTATAATTCCTTTTAGGGGGCGCCCCCTTTCTGCAGCCAAGGGAGAAAGGGCTGCAGAAAGCGGTCGGGGTGTTGTGTGGGTTCGCTGCGCTCCGTTTTTGCCGCCATCCCAATAAACCGATAAAAGGCGGCAAAGAACCGCCTTCGGCGCCACTCCACTCCCTCGCCCAAGTGTTCGCCGCAAAATTTGCATTCACCTTTCTATTCATACCTGCAAATAATTCGATTTTGGAGGTTCCCAAAAGCTAAACGGGGATCTCCGAAAGCCAAACGGGGATCTCCGAAAGCCAGACGGGGATCTCCGAAAGCCAGACGGGGATATCCGAAAGTTACTCGGAGGTCTCCGTAAACTCATAAAATACTGTAAAATAGCTATTTTACAGTATAAATTCCTCCTTTCCGGTTTGAATATGGAAGTAATTCACAAGTAGTCATTTCGAGGCAACCTGCCATCAAATCATAGCCCCGATAGTAGCGGCAGCCCGCTGCTTTGTGTCGGTAATGGGCAGGCAGCGGCTATAGCGGATAGCGGGACGAAGATGGGACGAGAAGAGGATATAGGCTCCTTAAAAGATTTAGAAATTAGGAGGGATAGAACTTGGAATTGGGGGCTGGTGGTTCAAATCGTATTCAGAATACGGTAATCCTGTCGCGAATTCTGGGATAATCCTATTTTTTTTTACTTTTGCCGTCATTATAAAAATTAGTGGATATGAATAATCAAAGTATATATAAAACAGCATTGAAATATGGTACGATTACCGGCTTGGGTAATTTTGTATTCTTTTTGTTGATTTATTTTATGGGGAAAAATCCATTGGGTAATTGGAGTTGGTTAGGTGCATGGATTTCCATTTTGCTTATTATCCTCGGCTCAAAAGAGCATCGAAACCTTGATTTGGGTGGTTATATGACTTATGGCAGGGGCCTTGGAATGGGTACCTTGATTACTGTTTTCGGTGCTTTGCTGTTCGGAGTTTTACTATACAGTTTTGGTAATTTTATAGATGCAGGCTTGGCACAGATGCAAATAGATGAGTTTTATCAAGGGATGGAACAGGCAAAAAAATATTTGAGTGAGGATAAATACAGTAAGATAATGGAGACTTTTGAGGCCAATAAATCTGATTTCAACATGAGTAAAATTGCAATCAGTAATTTTGAGATTAAAGTTTTGGGTGGTTTTATCGTTTCATTGGTTACTGCTGGGATATTATCAAAGAAAAGACCGATGTTTTTTGAGGATACTACACGAAATGATCCATCAGATATTTCTTAACCAAAATCAATAAGATAGCACAATGAATATTTCTGTTGTTGTTCCATTATATAATGAAGATGAGTCGTTGGGAGAACTTACCGAGTGGATAAAGCGGGTAATGGATGCCAATGGGTATTCTTATGAGATTCTGCTTATTGATGATGGCAGCAAGGATAATTCTTGGAATGTCATTGAGAAACTTTCTATCCCGAATAATAACATTAAAGGCATCAAGTTCAGAAGGAATTATGGGAAATCAGCTGCATTGAATGTTGGCTTTGCTGCAACCCAGGGCGATGTAATCATCACTATGGATGCAGATTTGCAAGATAGCCCTGATGAAATCCCTGGCCTTTATGACTTGATTGTTAAGGAAGGATTCGACCTTGTTTCTGGCTGGAAGAAGAAACGTTATGACCCTATTTCAAAAACCATTCCCACCAAGTTTTTTAATTGGGCAACGAGAAAAATGTCTGGCATTAAAAATCTGCATGATTTTAATTGTGGATTAAAGGCATATAAGAAAGAGGTAGTAAAGAGTATTGAGATTTATGGCGAAATGCATCGCTACATACCTGTAATAGCCAAATGGGCAGGCTTTTCAAAAATAGGAGAAAAGGTTGTAGAGCATCGTGCACGAAAATATGGCACAACCAAATTTGGTTTGGAACGATTTATCAATGGATTCCTTGATTTGATGTCCATTACTTTTGTTTCCAAGTTTGGGAAAAGGCCCATGCATTTGTTTGGTTTCTTGGGAACTATCATGTTTGCCGTCGGTTTCTTAGCCACCATCTACCTTGGAACAACAAAACTTTGGGATGTTTATCATGGAATCTATGCTAGATTGATTACCAACAGGCCTTCTTTTTATATTGCATTGACCACGATGATAATTGGCACCATGCTTTTCCTTGCTGGCTTCTTGGGAGAATTGATTTCAAGGTCGGCACCCGATAGAAACCACTATTTGATTGAAAAGAAAACCGGAAACTAAACGATTATGGATTTGAATGAAGTAAAATTTGACTGCAAATATTTCAGGGGCGAGATTCCCTGTATTCCCAATAAACAAAGAGATAAGATTTGCAGTTCCTGCGATGAATATACACCTATAAAAACCAGGATTCTCATCATTAAGTTAGGTGCTCTTGGCGATGTAATCAGAACTACCCCTTTGGTGCCAAAGTATCGTGAGCTGTTTCCTAATTCCCACATCACATGGGTCACTTATTCTCCTGATATTTTACCGAAAGACAAGATCGACAAGATTTATAAATTCGGGTTTGATGCCGTTTATCCAATTACCCATCAAAAGTATGACATAGCCATCAATCTTGACAAGGAATTGGAAGCATGTTCTTTGCTTGCTGATGTGGATGCAACTGAAAAATACGGTTTTATCTGGAGCAAGGAAAAGAATCATATCGATGTGGCTACACCTTTGGCTACACATAAGTTGATTACCGGTTTGTTCGATTCCATTTCCAAGTTAAACACTCAAAGTTACCTGGAGGAAATCTTTGAGATATGTGGTTTGAAATTCAATTTTGAGCCTTACTTATTGAATGTAAATCAAGAATTAGTAAATAAGTGGACCTCAATGAGAATTAAGGCAGATGGAAAGAAAATCATTGGCCTTAACACCGGTTGTGGCAAGCGCTGGAGCACTCGTCTTTGGGATACAAAAAATTGGATTGAGTTGGTCAAGCAGTTGCAGCAAAGCAATTATTATCCCGTTCTGTTGGGAGGACTGGATGAAGATGCCCAAAACAAGATTTATAACCAGGAAACCGGGGCTTACTACCCAGGAACTTATTCTTTGGATGAGTTCATTGCGATTACTGCCAATTGCGACACGATTGTTTCAGCCGTGTCGATGATGATGCATATTGCAACCGGTTTGCAGAAGCCGCTGATACTTTTCAACAACATATTCAACAAGCATGAGTTCGAATTATATGGAAGAGGAACCATCGTGGAACCTACTTCGGGGTGCGATTGCTATTATGGCAACACCTGCTCCCGTGAGCTATCTTGCATGAAGGATATCAGCGTGAAGACGGTTTATGATGCCATCGTAAAATACTCCTAAATGAGGATTGCTTTTCTTTCTACCTTCTATCCATATCGTGGAGGCATCGCCCAATTCAATGCTGCCCTCTATAGGGAGTTGGAAAAGAACCATACAGTCAAGGCTTTTACTTTTACAAGACAATATCCCGACCTGCTTTTTCCGGGCAAGAGCCAGATGGTCACTTCTACCGATGAGTCCGACAAGATAGATGCGGCAAGGGTTTTGGATACCATCAATCCATTTACCTATTATGCTGCGGCAAAGAAAATCAAGGCCTTCAAACCCGATGTTCTCATATTCAAATATTGGATGACTTTCTTCGCACCTTCATTGGGCAGCGTGGCGTATTTGTTGAAGAAGGATTGCAAGATAATTTCCATTCTCGACAACGTCATTCCTCACGAAAAAAGATTTGGCGACAAGGCCCTGACCCAGTTTTTCATCAATCAAAACGATGGTTTCGTGGCCATGTCCGATTCTGTGCTGAACGACTTGAATCAATTTACCGACAACCAAAACAAAGTATTCATTCCACACCCCATTTACAACATCTTCGGCTATAAGATTAACAAGCAGGAAGCGCTTGCCCACCTGGACCTTGATGCCAACGACAGACATCTGCTTTTCTTCGGGTTTATACGAAGATATAAGGGCTTGGACTTGCTGTTGGAGACCATGGCCAACGATAAAATCAGGCAGCTGAACATCAAGCTCATCATAGCAGGCGAATGCTACGAGGACTGGAATTATTATCAAGACTTGATAAACAAATATAATCTAGAAAAGAACATCATTCTCAAGACCGACTATATCCGATCCGAAGAGATAAAATATTATTTCTCTGCTGCCGACATGGTGGTGCAACCTTATAGAACGGCCACCCAGAGCGGAGTTACACAGATAGCCTACAATTTTGAAAGGCCCATGCTGGTAACCGATGTTGGGGGCTTGGCAGAGATTGTTCCGCACCAGAAAGTGGGATATGTAACCGACACCAACGCCATTTCCATCGTGGAGGCATTGATGGACTTCTACACCAACAATCGTGAGGACGTGTTCTCACAAAATGCAGCCATAGAAAAGAAACGTTTCGAGTGGGACAGCTTCACCAAGGCCATAGAAGACCTGGCTGCCAAAATCGTGAAATGATGGTTGTCAAAAACCAACCAATCAGTTAAGTTGACAATTTAAAAAATCGGTTCAATAAATCAGTTTTTCTCATTCAGCTGCTTCTGCAATTCCATTTGATAAAGAAATGCATATGCCATGATGTTCTTTGAAAATCGGTCATTATCCTTTTCAGTAAAAATCGGTTCATTCACATAATAGGAATCGATTTTTTTATCAAAGTAATTCATCAATGCATCCTGATTCAGGTTGCCTATGGCAGCTATCAAGTCAAGGAAGTCTTCATCATACACACTTCCCAGTTTCTTAAATGCATTTTCGTTGGCGACTTCCTGCCATTGCAGATGCGCAATCAACACTTTATCCGTTACAGGCCTTAATTTCGGGTAGCTGTAAGTGAAACAATAATCCAAAATCAAAATCATTCTGAACAAAATGTCAGCTTGTTTCTTCCCACTCAATAGGTCAATGCAAACAAGCATGAAGATAGCCAAGTCAGGTTGTCTTTTATGGTAATCCGATAATTTTTCCCTCACCTGCTTTTGGCTAAGGCGGAAGAAGAAATCATCCGCAAAATCTATTGTTTCCTGTGCTATCGGTATCATCTTTTAATTCGTATTGATACTTGCAATTTTATCGAAACAAAACAGAAAAATACCCTTGGTATCACAAAAGCTGCTTAAAACATTCATTCAATTCACCCCCTTCATTGTTTTTTCCATCTCGCCCTGATAGAGGAACCCGAACGAAATCATGGTTAGGCAGATGTCGTTAGTGTCCAATTCGGTGAGAATGGGAGCCATCGTTTCGTGCAACTCTATTTTCGCCTGCAGATACGCCAACAGCAGTTCCTGATTCATGTCATCCACCTCGTCGGCAAGTTCCACCAGGCCTACGGGTTCCTTTTCCAGCCGCCTCATTGCAGCCTCGTTCGCATCCATTTGAACGTACATGAACCGCTTCAGGTTTTCATACGTTATCAACTTCAACGCCGCATATTCAGAACTAAAGCAATAGTCCATAACAAACAAAAGCTTGCAGAAAAACAGCCACTGCCCCCTGCCGCTCATCCGCTTCACGATGAACAGGATGTACATATGCAAACTCGGCTGACTTACCTTCCAGCCATCCAATTTTTCCTTCACCTGCTTCTCACTCAAGTGGAAGAAGAAATCATCGGCATAATCTATCGTTTCCTGCGCTATCGGTTCCATTTATTTTATCGTTTTCATACCTGCAAAAGTAGCAATTATTTTGTGTTTGGGAGGATGGGAAAGGGTAAAGGTGGGGTTAATAGGCTATAATACCACTTGTAAAGAAATCCAATATGCCATAACTTTCCCAAGCACCATTGACCTTTTTATAGATACAAAAATGAACCCATGAATCCTTTATGCCTCCTTGTCCATTCCTAAATACAATACATTTCATTTTATCCAAGGAGAAAAATGGAATAGCATAGGAAGAATAACCTCCCTCGTATTTTTTATAATAATTATGCCAACCATTTATTGAGTCCTTTTCACTAAAATATTTATCAAGGCTTTTCTTTTTAATGATTTGATGTCTCATCATTTTTCTTTCATCCCATTTAAAATGTTGTTCAACGGATTTTTGTCTATTCACAAAATTCCTATATTGTTGAATAATAAATTCGATGTCGTTTTTTGTAAAAATATTTTTTTTCTTCCATAAGAGTGGATTTCCATTCTGACCATCAATGAGTTCAATACTATCTTGTAATAACCTAGATGTATCTTGTAGAATTTCATAATTATAAGGCTCATCACTTAATAATATTTTGGTTTGGTAATCTTCTTTTATAGCTAATGAATTATATAAATCATAATAATCCTGATCATTTATTTTTGGATAGTTATCTTGCCCATAACCCGCTACCCCA
>CAIWCG010000231.1 GCA_903911135.1 uncultured Bacteroidota bacterium | reverse complement strand
TTTTCGCCGCAGCCCCACCCCAGCAATCTCCCCATGAAAATCATCAAAAAATATTCTCCCAACTTAAGAAATACACCAAAAAAACACTCAGCTATTGCCAAAACCTCCAAAAATATGGGCATCGCATTAGTGTGTGATGCCCATATCGTTGAAAATTTTGCGGTAGCACGACTGTGTGATGGCAATACTGTTGCCAGAAATGGCATCGCATTGGTGTGCGATGCCATTTCCGTTGAAAGAAATGCCATCGCATTGGTGTGTGATGCCCATATCGTTGAAAATATAGCCATCGCATTAGTGTGTGATGGCCATATCGTTGGAAATATGACCATCGCACAGGTGTGTGATGGCCATATCGTTGCCAGTAATGGCATCCCTACGCTGAGATTTGCCCGAAATCGTCTTCCAAACTCAAAAATCAGGTGGTGTCTGGCGAATCTTGAATATCATCAATACAAAAGAAAACTCAACCAAGATTATTTCCTTGAAAATCATCAAAAGAAATAAAAATGACACCAAGAGTTTGCCTTATGGGTTATAAAATCTTCATCAGGTTATAATTGCATCCGTCTTAGCGGTGCTATCATAACATGATGATTAAACTGAATATTTAGATTTTTGTGGCTGGCTCGGTTTCGTGTTTGGCGAAAACTTTGCGCATCCATCTCGGCAAAATGATGACGCCAAGGATGATGTAGGGGTAATAACTTACCAGCCTCCAAACGAAACCGAGTGTGGAGGCGAGCCCTGCGGGAATGAATTCGCCGAGGAAATTGTTGAAGATGAGTTCGGCTACGCCACTACCACCAGGAGTCGGACTTGCAAGCATAATGATGCCCATAACGACCTGTCTTGCATAAACAATGAAATGTTCTACCGGTACTACCTGGTGGGTGGCGGATATCAAATTCGATACGTTGACGTCATGAAATGCACTGATGATGCAGTTGACGATGGTGTATCTGGCTGTCCATGTGATGAAGGTTGCTCCGAAGGAATTGAACCAATACCAGAAGTGTTTGGACTTGAGTTCGTCGGAGGCGATGATGAGTTGGTTGCCTGTTTCCAAGGCGCTGTATCTCCAGCGTTTCAGAAACGGGAGGGAGAAGATTTTTACGAGCAACCGTTTCACCGAACGTGGGTTGACGAAGAGTGCGTAGGCGATAAGCAGCTTGTATGCCACCACGCAGAAGTAAACGAGCCAGAAAAAGTAATAGAGGCTTTTGCCGTAGGTGAGCGAATGGATGGTGTCGGCAGAGACGGCTGAAAACAGGTTGTCTTTGCCAGCCATCCAATAAACGATGGGGGCTACCAGTGCGAAAAAGATGCCGTCTAAAAAGGAGGTGAGCATAACGGCAGTGATGCTTTTGCCCATATTCACCTTTTCTCTATTGAGGATGAAGATGGCAAAGACGAAACCGCCTCCGAGCAAGGCAGGCATTACGGCAGAGGCAAATTCCCACAGCATGATGACGGAGAATGCCGAGGACCAGTTGAGCTGATTTTCTACCAACACCCGAATTCGTATCATGTAGAAGAAATCTCGGATGAACATGCTAAGTATCGTCAGCAACAACCAGAAAGTGGAGTACCACGTCCAGTTGATGGACTTGATGGTTTCCATATAGGTCATCTTGATATAGTCGCCTTTTCCATCTGCTGCGAGTGTAAATTCGCTGGCATCCTGATAGGTATCCTTGTTGTTGTCCGTCCAGGAGTAGGCACCTTGGCCGGGGTCTGATTTGATGAAAATAGGTTTGGAGAAATTGGAAATGATGAGCGCCGCAGTAACCCCCAAGCCAATGATGATGGGCAGCATGATGCGCCTCATCTGAAAGGTTTTAAGAATATCTTTGGGTTGCAGATCCATACCTTATGTTTTGTTTGCGGCTAACCAAAAATTATTGAATCCGGTGCCGAGTATAAGTGTCACAATCCTTTCCTGCAGCAGTTCCAGCGTTGCCAAAAAGCTGAATATGGCCTGAATGCGGTCTTTGCTTTCCATCAATATGTCCACAAAGGAAACCTTGTCGTGCTTTTTCACCAATTCGATGATATGGTCTCTTTGGCCTTCTATCGTATATAGATATTGCACCACGTTGTGCATCGGTTTTTCATTCACCACCTTCAGCCGTTCCATCACCTTCTCGAAAGTCGTCAGCAATTTGAATAATGTCAAGGAATTCAACTCGTCAGCAAAGGGACTGTTTGCAGCCACCATATCCAGTTCTTTTTTAATGTTTCCTCTGGCAAACTTCAGCATCCTTTCGTTCTCCAAAAGCCTGAATTCCTCAGATGCGGTTTTGAATCGCTTATAGGCAATCAGCTGTTCTATCAGGTCTTTTCGAGGATCATTGCCATCTTCCAAGCCAGCTTCATATCTTGGCAGAAGCATCTTAGCCTTGATGCTCATCAGGGTGGAAGCTACCAGGATAAACTCGCTGGCCACCTCTATGTTCATTGTTTGAAGATGGTGGATATAATTCAAGAAGTCATTGGTGATTTGGGCAATGGGGATATTCTGAATGTCGAGTTCATCCCGTTCAATAAAAAATAGGAGCAAATCAAAAGGTCCCTCGAATTGAGGCAGCTTGATTTCAAAATTATCTTCTGTGGTATTCATGTTCATCGGCTTAGCAAATTAACTAAAAATATATTTAATGGAGTTTACTTCGGCATAAAATAAAAAAACCGGACTGTTATGATTCAGTCCGGTTTTATATTTTGAATTATGGCTTTATCGCTGCCAACAATTGATTTAGTCGGTTACGATAACAAGATATTTTGATGCAGACCAAAACTTTTCTGGGTTGGTAATCACCAATTTCTCGAACACTTTCTTGTCATTTCTTTCTAACTTGTAGGACCCGGCAGGGTGAGTAGTCACCAATTCGGCTTTCTTGCTTTCAATCTTGATGTTGTTGGTTTGGGTAATGTCAATTTTTGTAAAGGCATCGGTATTAAAGTCATCTTTTACCTTTTCAGTTCTCCCGATTCCCAAGAAACCGCCGTCCTTATCCAATATCTTTTTTGTTTTAAGTTCCTTATAAGTTCCCAATACAAAATAAGCAGTGTTCAGTTTGGTTGTTTGTTCCTGTATGGTTTGAGATTGTTTTTCACCATTGGCTTTCAATTCAGCTATGTTTGATTTCAATTGAACCACATTGGCATTTACTGCTACCAATTGCTTGTTGAGTTCCACCAATTCAGAGTCTTTTGATAGCAATTGACCCTTCAATGTTTCAATCATCTTTTGCAATGAAACAATCTTGAAATCATTCTGTCTTAGTTTCTCGTTCAGGTAAGACAATTTTTGCTTGTTCTGATCCATCAGGTCGTTTATCATCTTGATATCCTCATTGATGCGATCCTTTGCATTAGGAGAAAGTTCGCTTTTGTTCTTTGATTTCAAAGTGATGATGGATTGGTGTTTCTTCACAGAATCCAAGTTAGCTTCGATTTCATTGAATGAGCCTACAAAAGAATTGATGGACGAATCCTTTTGGTTTTCTGACATCATTAATGAGTCTTTTTGCTTTAGAAGTTGGGCGATTCTGTTCTCAGCTTCATGGTCTTTACATCCAAATATGGACAAACCTAAAATTAGAATTACAAGATACTTTTTCATATTATTTTTTATTTTTATTAAGTTATCAGGAAAATTTTTATCGCTTTTTATCAACAATAATGAGGCCAAAATTACAAATAATTAAGTAGAACACACATGATTTTTGTCAAAACAATACTTTTTCTTCCTTAATCTTTTAAACCAAGAATGCCTGATTTACGTTCCGTTAGGTAAATTTGTGCAATCATATCGCTTCGTTTCTAATGAAAAACTACAGTAAAATTCCTTTCGACAATTGGACTTCCATTATTTCAAAGACCAGGAATGCCATCGTCTTTGAAAATAAAAACAAGGAATATGGAGCTTATAAAATCCGTCAGGGATATTTCAAAACACTCATTCGAAGCTATATCGTTTCCATCATTTTCATCTTCCTATTGTTCTATACGCCGGTCATCATCGATTTGATTAATGATTATCGAAACAAAAACATCCTCTCCGAAAAGGATTTTGCCGAATTGACCAAAATGAGCGACATACTCCTAAGCCCTCCTCCCGAAATTGAAGTGACCAAGCCCAGTGGAATCCCCGTTTACGACATCAAGCAACAGGATACCGTTCAACTTAAGCCAAAACCCATTGAACCCGACTCTGGCAAAATCAAACAAGACAGCCTGCTGCTTGCAAAAAAGGATTCCCTCTTCAACGATTCCATCAACAAAATGAATGACTCCATGAAGCTCGCAACCAAAAACGCTAACCCCGACATCAAAAACCAAAACGGCCTGCTCTCCATAAAGGTGGACGCCCTACCCGAGTTCCCAGGTGGTGCCCAAGCACTGGACGAATACCTCCGTCAGCACTCGAAATACACCCTCAAAGCCAAGGCAATGGGCACCAACGGCACCGTCAACGTCTCCTTCATAGTCGAAGCCGACGGCAGCATTTCAAACATCCGCCTCATGAAAGTGGCCGGCAATGGCCTCGACGACCAAGTCGTCAGCACCATAAAAAACATGCCCCATTGGAAACCCGGCATCTTCCGCCAGCACCCAAAACGCTTCATCATGTACCTCCCCATCAACTATTCGCTCATCAAAAAATGAGCCCCCAGCCCATTTTCGCTTCCCTCATTTATAATTCATAATTCAACATTTATAATTTCTAAAAGGAGCCTATGCCCTCCTCTCGTCCCATCTGCGTCCCGCTATCCGCTGTAGCCGCTGCATCCCCATTGCCGACACAAAGCAGCGGGCTGCCGCTACTAT
>CAIWCG010000230.1 GCA_903911135.1 uncultured Bacteroidota bacterium | reverse complement strand
CTTGGCAGGTTTGATGTAATTTTCTACAATACCTTTCAGGATGAGAAACCTGAAAGGAAACGTTCGCTTACTTAGGCATTTGGAGATTGGTTGCGGCGAAAAGGCTTTGCCTTTTCGCCGCAACCAGGTTACTTATAAAAAGTTTCTTCGAGGCAACCTGCCATCGAATCCTAGCCCCGATAGTAGCGGCAGCCCGCTGCTTTTTTCAGTAATGGGGATGCAGCGGCTACAGCGGATAGCGGGACGCAGATGGGACGAGAAGCGAACATAGGCTCCAAATTGGAATTATAAATGATGAATTATAGATTATAAATGGGGAAGGGGGTGATTTTGAATTCAATTAACAATGCTGATTTCTGCCAATGATCCGTATTTCCAATGTCAAAATCTGCCAAAATGTTCCTTTTGCCGGATAAGTATTTTTATTCCAACAAATTTTATAAATTTACAACCCCAATACAAATAAATAACTACTACCATAAAACCTTTTAAAAGCATATATCATGAATCGCAGGACCATCGTTCACATGGATTTAGACACGTTCTTCGTGTCGGTAGAGCGCAAAAAGAACTCTTCGCTCATAGGCAAGCCAGTCATCATAGGGGGAACATCTGATAGGGGCGTAGTGGCCTCATGCAGCTATGAAGCCCGGAAGTTTGGAGTCCATTCTGCCATGCCGGTAAGAATGGCAAAAAGCATCTGCCCCAGCGGAATTTATTTGAAGGGCGACATGGAGGATTATTCAAGACATTCGAATGAAGTGACTGAAATAATAGCGGCACATTCGCCTGCATTTGAAAAAGCGTCCATCGATGAACATTATATAGACATATCGGGCATGGACCATTTTTTCGGAAGCTTTAAATGGACGCATGAATTAAGGGAAAAAATCATCCACGAAACGGGCTTGCCCATATCCTTCGGACTATCGACCAACAAGACCGTTTCGAAGATTGCCACCGGAGAATCAAAGCCCAATGGCGAATTGGAAATAGGATATGGATGCGAGAAGTCCTTTCTTGCGCCACTGTCGATAAAAAAGATTCCGATGATAGGTGACAAGACCTACAAACTTTTACGGAACATGGGCATAGAAAAAGTCTATACCTTGCAGGAAATGCCCCAAGAAGTGATGCATATGGTGCTTGGCGAAAACGGAAATACGATTTGGAAAAAGGCGAATGGAATTGACAACAGCCCGGTGGTGCCTTATTCCGAACAAAAATCCATCAGCACCGAAACTACTTTCGACAAGGATACCATCGACATGGAACAACTGAACCAAACCATCATCAAGATGGTTGAAAAGTTGTCGTTTCAACTAAGAAGCATGACCAAACTTACATCATGCATCACCATAAAAATAAGGTATTCCGACTTCAACACCTACACGCATCAAGCCAAGATATCCTACACCTCATCCGACCATGTCATCATTCCAAAAGCCAAGGAACTTTTCAACAAGGTATTTTCAAAAAGACTGTTGATTCGCTTGGTAGGTGTCAAGTTCAGTGGTTTGGTAGAAGGCTGCCAGCAAATAAACCTCTTTGAAGATTCGACCGAAATGATCAACCTATACCAGGTTATGGACAAAATGAGGAGAAGATTTGGCAACAATAAAATCATCAGAGCCATTTCCTTATAATTCCAACCACATTTCAGGTCTTCGCGAAATCGTTAAAGTTCAATGAACAATAAAAGGCCATGTACCTGAATGCCCATTCATATTACAGTTTAAGATATGGAACCTTATCCATAGATGACCTTATAGACAAGTGCATCAAAGCAGGCCATAAATCGATTGCATTAACGGATATCAATAACTCAACAGGCATTCTTCCATTTGTAAATGCATGCAATAAGAAAGGAATTAAACCTATAGTGGGCATGGAATTCCGTGATGACAACAATCAATTGTCTTATGTTGGGATTGCAAGAAACAACAAAGGATTCAAGGAGCTGAATGATTTGATAACGAACAGGAATCTGGATCACACAAAACTACCATCTCGGCCAGATCTTTCTCACTCCTATCTGATATATCCATATCATGCCCACCCTGCCGTTCTTAAGGAAAATGAATACATCGGAATCAAACCGAACGAGCTTAACAAGGTGGCATTTGAAAGTAAAATGAAGTTGGATCGATATGTCGCATTTCCATCAGTGGCATTTAATGATGATAATGATTTTGAGCTGCATAAACAATTAAGGGCGATAGATAACAATTGCCTTATAAGCAAGGTTCCTGAAGGGCAGTTTGCCGATAAAAACGATCGGATATCATCACTTGATATGCTAAGAAGCCATTATAAATCATTTCCGGAATTACTCCTGAATTCAGAACGAATCATTGATGCATGCTCTTTTGAATTTGATTATAAAAAGGTAAAAAACAAGCAAACATTTACAGGAAACAAATATGAGGATAAACTGTATTTGGAGAAACTGGTATTCGAAGGAATGCAGTATCGATATAGTCCGAACAATGAAGAGGCTGAAAGGAGAGTTCGAAAGGAACTGGAAGTGATTGACGAAATGGATTTTTCAGCTTATTTTTTAATTGCATGGGATATCGTAAACTATTCCATGAATAAAGGATATTATCATGTAGGCAGAGGTTCAGGAGCCAATAGCATTGTCGCCTATTGTTTGAAAATAACGGATGTTTGTCCCATCCAATTGGATTTATATTTCGAACGATTTCTTAATCCAAAAAGGAAATCGCCACCGGATATCGACATAGATTATTCATGGAAAGACCGCGATGATGTCCATCGCTATATCTTTAATAAATATGGTCGGGAACATACAGCATTATTGGGTACAATCTCCACGTTCAGAGACAAGTCGATATTAAGGGAATTGGGCAAAGTATATGGGCTTCCGAAAAATGAAATTGATCATTTGATAGACTTTTCGGATAACCTGAATAGAACAGATATCAGCGAAAAGATATATAGGATAAAGGAGCTGATCTTGAAGGATTTTCCAAACCTAAGGTCCATTCATGCCGGTGGTGTCTTGATATCGGAAGAACCCATTACAAATTATACTGCCCTCGATCTGCCTCCAAAGAATCTACCTACAGTTCAGTTTGACATGTACATTGCAGAAGACATTGGTTTTGAAAAACTAGATATCCTAAGTCAAAGGGGAATTGGTCATATTAATGACAGCGTTGAACTTATATTGAAAAACAGGAAAGAAAAAATAGACATTCATGATGTTGAGAAGTTCAAGAATGATGATAAGGTAAAACAAAAGCTTAAATCAGCTGATACGATCGGTTGCTTTTATATTGAAAGCCCAGCCATGAGAGGGTTGCTGAAGAAATTGGAATGCGATAACTACATCTCATTGGTTGCTGCCAGTTCCATCATACGCCCCGGTGTTGCAAGCAGCGGAATGATGCGCGAATATATTTATCGTTTTCATAACCCAGATAAATTCGAATATCTGCATCCTATCATGAAAGAGCAGCTACAGGAGACATATGGTGTGATGATTTATCAGGAAGATGTTCTAAAAGTGTGTCATCATTTTGGTGGATTGGACCTTGCAGATTCAGATGTTCTTAGAAGAATGATGTCCGGCAAGTCAAGAGACAGAAAAGAAGTTAGCGAGATCATAGACAAGTTCTTTTCCAATTGCAAGGAATTCGGCTATCCAGATAATCTTACCAATGAAGTTTGGCGCCAAATAGAATCCTTTGCCGGATATTCATTTTCAAAAGCGCATTCAGCATCCTATGCAGTTGAAAGTTTCCAAAGCCTTTATCTCAAAGCTCATTATCCCTCCGAATTCATGGTGGCTGTCATCAATAATTTCGGTGGATTCTATTCTACCAGAATTTACTTTAATGAGGCAAAAAAATCAGGGGCAACCATCCATACGCCTGATGTAAATTACAGTGTTTTCAATACAACAATTTATGGCAAGGACATTTACATGGGATTCATTCATGTTCAAAGTTTGGAAATTCATTATGCAAAATCAATTCCTGAAGAAAGGGAACGAAACGGGAATTTTACCAGTCTCGAAAACTTCATTTCTAGACTAGGCATTGGCCTTGAACAAACAATCATACTCATTCGAATAAATGCCTTTAAATTTCTTGGCAAAACAAAGAAGGAGTTACTTTGGGAAACACATATTTTATTTAAAACCAGCACAGATAAGATTCCACTCGCACTTTTCGAATCGCAGAAAAAAAACTTTACCTTTCCGAAGTTTGAAACTGGTAAAATAGAAGATCTTTATGATGAATATGAATTATTGGGATACCCTTTATCAGGAACTGAATTTGATATGGTTTTAACCACATTCAGAGGAGAATGCATGGCTAAGGAGTTGATTGTTCATGTTGGAAAAAAAGTAAGGATGGTGGGCAACTTTGTTACCTCAAAAAAAGTTAGAACCAAGAAAAACGAATTGATGAGTTTTGGAACCTTTCTTGATTCGAATGGAGATTTCTTTGATACCACACATTTTCCTGATACCCTAAACCAATATCCGTTCCAAGGTAGAGGCATATATCTTTTGCTTGGTACTGTAGTCGAAGAATTTGGTTTTCCAAGTATCGAAATTGAGAAAATGGCCAAGTTGCCCATCCATCCAGATCCAAGAGGGATTTAGATATATTTAATTCGACCAGCCGTCTCTATCTAAGCTTCGGTATTGGATGGCTTCGGCGAGGTGATCAGTTTTTATGTCTATGCTTGAATCCAAGTCGGCAATGGTGCGGGCTACCTTAACTATTCTATCGAAGGCACGAGCTGAAAGACCAAGTTTCTCCATGGCTGTCTTCAAGAGTCCAATTCCTTCTGGAGTGAGTTTGCAATATTCCTTCAACTGCTTCGATTTCATTTGGGCATTGCAATGTACATCGTTGATGCCTTCGTATCTTAGCTCTTGAATTTCTCTTGCCTTGATGACGCGTTCGCGGACATCAGCGCTTTTTTCGGATAGTTGATCATTGATGAGTTCGGGGAACTTGACGGGAGTGACTTCTATGTGGATATCTATTCGGTCGAGCAAAGGGCCAGAGACTTTATTTAGGTATTTCTGAACAACACCGGGGGCACAAACGCAATCGCGGTCGGGATGATTGAAATAGCCGCAGGGACATGGATTCATGGAGGCGATGAGCATGAAACTTGCAGGATACTCAACGGAAAACTTGGCTCTTGAAATGGTTATTCTTCTTTCTTCCAAAGGCTGGCGCATGACTTCGAGGACGGTACGTTTGAATTCGGGCAATTCATCGAGGAACAAGACGCCATTGTGAGCCAAGGATATTTCTCCGGGTTGGGGAATGCCGCCACCACCGACCAAGGCGATATCAGAAATGGTGTGATGAGGAGAACGGAATGGTCGAATGGAGATGAGGGAACTTTCTTTTGCCATTTTGCCGGCAACGGAATGAATCTTGGTGGTCTCAAGGGCTTCATGGAGATTAAGAGGAGGAAGAATGGTTGGAATGCGTTTTGCCAGCATGGTTTTACCTGCACCGGGTGGACCAATGAGTATGACATTGTGACCACCTGCTGCTGCTATCTCCAAGGCACGCTTGATATTTTCCTGACCCTTGACTTCAGAGAAATCGAAATCCATTTCTATCTGGTGCTTGTTGAATTCTGCACGGGTATCTACAAAGGTTTTTTCGATGGTAATCTCGCCAGTCAGGAAATCTATGACTTGTTTGATGTTTTCAACACCATAGACATCGAGATCGTTGACAATGGCTGCTTCACGAGCATTGGCAAGAGGAAGGATAAAGCCCTTGAATCCTTCTATGCGGGCTTGGATGGCAATGGGCAATGCGCCTTTTATGGGTTGGAGACTACCATCCAATGAAAGCTCGCCCATGATGATGTATTTATCCAAATCTTCGGCGACAATCTGTTCGGAGGCGGCAAGGATTCCGATGGCTATTGGCAAGTCGTAGGCCGAACCTTCCTTGCGAATATCGGCGGGAGCCATATTGATGACGATTTCTTTGCCTGGAGATTTATAGCCAGTATTTCGGAGGGCGGTAACGATGCGCTTGTGGCTTTCCTTGACTGCATTATCGGGAAGACCGACGAGGATGAAGTTGACACCTTTGGCTACGTTTACTTCGATGGTGATGGTGATGGCCTGGATGCCGAAAACTGTGCTGCCAAAGGTTTTTACTAACATGGTATTAATTGATATTCATTAAAAAAAACCGACGAAGCCTAGATAGCATTTTTATAAATATTTAATGATTAAACCGCATCATGAATATCGACATTGGTTTCGGCAGTAAGGGTCAGGTTGATGTTGAAACCATTGATGAAATGCAAATCTATGGCATCAATATCTTCTGCCATGCAGCTTTTTGTTTTGCCGGCTTTCACCAGCATTTTCTTGTCGGTTACGGGCATGATGCCATCTATTGTAGCCGAGCCATAAACCCAAATGTCAGTAGCTCCAGGGTTATGAAAGGTCAGTTCATCGGCATTGTCAAGGGCTATTTCGCCATAATTCTTGACGCTGTTCGGAGGGATTTCCATCAAGCCATGAGGTGGAAAATGAACATGGTCGGTCAAACGGTTTCTATAAAGCAAGGAGAATTTGCAGAAGGTTTCTGCCCTGCCTTCATCGGTTCTGTTGAATTTCATGACATCGCAAAGCGTATAGATTATCGCTTCGATGATTGCCTTTCGGTCGTTTTTAATGGCATCGCGATAGGTATTCACGGTGTTGAACTTGGTTTGCTGGCTGCTTCTGGCGGCAGCAAAATCTGTAACAAAAGCATCACAAGAGGTTAAAAATGGGGCTCCCACTGTACCTACATGATTGAATGCTGCATCTCTGAAACTCTTAATCAAGACAGGTGCTTCCGTTACTTTGACATTATGATATTCGGACAAGCCATTGGTATAAAATTCCATATAAGCAGGATGATCGGCACGCAGCATATAGGCCAAATGAGGCTCTTCGACATGGACGAACTTAATGAAATCAGCAATTACCCCTTCCATGGTGAAGGTCTTTCCCTTTTGCTGCTTGATGGTGGTGGAAGCTGCCGTGATGTCGCCTTGATAATTGGTAACGGCAGGTTGCAGTTGGGCAATGGCCAAGTCGTACTCATGCGTAGAATTGTTGTTTTCGATGGCTGCCAAAAGGTATTTGGCGAAGTTCAACAGTCTAATGTTGACGATGATCACGCTCGTAAAGAACGAGAACACGATGTGGATAAGGGTTTTTCTCATTTAATTCTTTTTTTGATTTAACTTTTAACCTACAAATTTGACTACCTGATACGGAGCAATTTGAAGGATTGGAGGCAAGCCATGGGCCTGTAACTGTCAAATCCAAAGAACCAAATATGATATTCATGCTGCAATACTACTAAATAAATGGCATTCTCACAATTACATGGACACGAAAGCCTGATTTATTGATAAATAACTCCTAAGATTGCGGGTGCCATCGTTAAAAATAATTATGTCATCCGCAGCCTTGCGGGTGCCATCGTCAAAAATAATTATGTCATCCGCAGCCTTGCGGGTGCCATCGTCAAAAATAATTATGCCATCCGCAGCCTTGCGGGTGCCATCGTCAAAAATAATTGTGCCATCCGCAGCCTTGCGGGTGCCATCGTCAAAAACAATTATGCCATCCGCAGCCTTGCGGGTGCCATCGTCAAAAACAATTATGCCATCCGCAACCTTGCGGGTGCCTTCGTCAAAAATAATTATGCCATCCGCAGCCTTGTTTATAAACTAAAACCATCCTAAACCCTAAAAAACCGAAATGGGAGGGTGGCTGTATATATATATAGTATAGATGATTATTGACCGTAGCTCCAGTCAGGAGGAAAAGGAACTGTGAGGAAACGTTCGCTTGCTGTGAGTGCTGCGGCGAAAATGAGTAGCCTTTTAGCCGCAGCCAGGTTACTTGATGAAAGTTCTTTCGAGGCTACCTGCCGTCGAAGCATAGCCCCGATAGTAGCGGCAGCCCGCTGCTTTGTGTCGGATATGGGGATGCAGCGGCTACAGCGGATAGCGGGACGCACCATGATACGAGAGGAAACTGTAGGCTCCTTATTGAAATTATAAATGATGAAT
>CAIWCG010000229.1 GCA_903911135.1 uncultured Bacteroidota bacterium | reverse complement strand
TGGCGGAAACGCTGTGCTCTTGCAGCACTTGCCAAAAGTAAATGCCTTGGCTTAATGGCAAAGAAATGGTTTCTTGGCCAGACCTATTGGTAAGATTATAAGCATAAACCTCCCTGCCCAACACATCTGTAACCCTTAAACTGCCAGCAGCAGACAGATTATATTGAAGCGTAAAGGTGCCGTTGTTGGGGGAGGGGAAAAGGGAGATAGGTTTTGGTAAAGCATTTTCATTAATTCCATCTTGTAGATTTGAATAACAGGTTGTAGAATCCGTGGAAACACAAATCATATCTATAAAGTAATAACTTATTGAAGGGTTATTATTAATCCATAAAGTATCAGTTAAATAGTACTGAAAAAAATTCCCGATAATGATTTTTGTATATGCGCTGTCCGCAATAAAACTTCCTCTTAATTGGTACCAGGTTCCAGTATCAGCAATAAAATTATTACTGACGATTTGAGCAAAATTATCATATTGTGGCAGGTAATTTTCGGAATATGAAATTGTTGAAAATTTTATACCTACCTTATTAATTGCCATTGAAAGACTAATTTGACTAGCCAAACTGAATTCAGCTGTAACATAATATCTTTGACCAATTTGTAGAGAACCATTTAAATTAGCACCAATGAATTCTTTATAAGAAGTATCAGCTTGATTATATAGTTCCATGCCAACATAAGCATTACCATTATAAGCTAATAAATATTCAAATGTATTATTTGGAACATTAAAAAAAGAAGAATTACAAGCATTATAATAATCCGGAGTGTTTCCATAATTATACCAACCTGTTGCTCTGTTTACTTGCCCACCCATATCAGGGCAAGTATCATATATCTCAAAACTCGGATTAGGAACAAGATTCTGCCCTTTCACCATAATAGTCAAGAGACAAAGAATAACTATCACCACCTTTTTCATTCAGCAAATATACAATTTCTTATCATCAAAAAGCAAAATGGGTGGAGAAAAGGAGGTTTTTACTCCGAATCGAGATGCCTGAACTCCGAATCATGAAGCCTGAACTCCGAATCCAAGAGCCTGAACTCCGAATCCGGAGACCTGAACTCCGAATTCAGGAACCTGAACTCCGAATTCAGGAACCTGAACTCCGAATCCAGGAGCCTGAACTCCGAATCCGGAGACCTAAACTCCGAATCAGGAGACCTAAACTCCGAATCCGGAAGCCTGAACTCCGAATCCAGAAGCCTGAACTCCGAATCCGGAAGCCTAAACTCCGAATCCAAAAGCCTAAACTCCGAATTGAGGAGCTTGAACTCCGAATATTTACAACAAAAAAGCGGGATATTTCATGGAAATACCCCGCCTTTAAGCTCTTGTCGGCAAACCTTAGTTTACCGTCACATATATCAAATCCCATTCAGGTATTGGCATACCCTCAACCCTGGCTCGGGTGCGGAACCAAACCTTGGTTGTTAGTGGCAATCCTGTTGCCGTCATTTTTGCATGACGGGTAGTCAAATAAGCAGTCCAATGAAGACCATCGATTGAAAGTTCCCAATCATGAACGGCTGCATCGCCAGCTCCAGCATCTGAAACATTCATTGTTCCTGGTCCTGCATTCAGTGCTTTGAAGGGGTGTACTTCGTGCGCTCCAACCATCTTTACCTTGAAATGTCCGCTCTCGATTATTTCGATTCCAGATAATGGCAAATTGTTGCTGTTTAGCTGCGCCACGGCCATCAAAGCAAGGATATTGTGCTTCACATCTATCCACTTTTTGTCGCGGATTTCTTTCGCCGTATGCAAGCCCGACGACATGTTTGCTTCCGCCGTGGTGAACAAGGCAAGCGTGGCGAGATAGGCCGTTATCACACCGGGTAAAATGACAATGAGCGGGTTGCCGGAACAGGCGTTGATGATGCCCAATGCCCAGTTTCCCTTTTTGTCATACGCCTCCGGTTCATGGTTCAACGTGGCGATGATTACCTGCGTAACCGAGGGCATGCCCGTAAGGATGATGTATCGCGGATTACTGCTAAGGATGCCCACTTTCTCAAAGGCATTTCGCACCCGCTTCATCATGAATATTAATGGCAGATTAAGTTGGTCGATGGCTTCGACTGAGAGGGAATTGGACAAGTCCATCTTGAGATTCATGAGCCAGGAGTTGGCCTGTCGTCTTCTGAATTTCTTATCGTTGGTAGCCGACTGTGGAGCGCTGTAATAAAGGATGAATTCGACCATGTTCGTTGCCATGGTGATGGCCAACGTGATGTTGGCGTCGACGGTTTCGATGGCGCCTATGCAGGCCGAAACCAATGGACTGAAGAATAAGGTGATGCAGAACAGAACCACCTTATAAAGGGATTTTACTTTTTCTAGCATAATAAAATGTATTAAATTAATTTTTAAACATATCCTCGGTGCTGCTTCGCCGATAAAGAGAAAATTGGATTTGTTTACAGTGTCCTTCATCTTCACGCTGACAGGACACTTGGGTCATAGACGTTTATAGTCTCGAAACTTTAAGAAGGTAAAGGAATTTTCTGTTGGCAGCTTCATGATTATTTTGTGCCGTAAAACTAATTAAATAAAAGGAGAAAGGGGATTACATATTAAAGGTTGCGGCGAAAAGGCTTTGCCTTTTCGCCGAAACCAGGTTACTTGATGAAAGTTGTTTCGAGGCAACCTGCCATCAAAACCTAGCCCCGATAGTAGCGGCAGCCCGCTGCTTTGTGTCGGTATTGGGGATGCAGCGGCTACAGCGGATAGCGGGACGCAGATGGGACGAGAAGAGCACATAGGCTCCTTATAGAAATTATGAATTATAAATGAAGAGAAAAAATATTAATGATGGATTAAACCTTTGCATTTTGTTTGGCATCATAGTTGCAAATAACATAAGTAATAAACTAATAAATAATTAAAAAAAATGAAAAAAGTAATTTTATCAGCAATTGCGTTTCTGTTTGTAGCAGGGATGGTTGCACAGAACTCAACTCCGGTATCAGGAACTGGTACAGCGCCAACATCGGTTGCTCCAACGGCAAAGGATGGTGACAAAGAAATGAAAAAAGGTGACCATGGCGACATCAAAAAGGATCATCAGGAAATCAAGGCCGACAAGGCAGAATTGAACAAGGACAAGGAGCAGTTGAAGGCCGACAAGGCTGCCGGAAACAAGGATGCGGTGGCGAAAGACAAGGCTGAAATTCAGTCGGACAAAGCTGAAATCAAGAATGACAAGGCTGACTTGAAAGGCGACAAGGCTAACAAGAAGGAGCATCACAAGGGTGGTCATAAGGACCACAAAGCTCCAAAAGAAGGCAAATAATTCTTAGGGAAGCACCTGAATCCGAAAGGGTTAAAAGCAAGAAGGCGGATAGAAATCAGTTCTATCCGCCTTCTTATTTTTTATAAGTCTTGAACTTTATTTGATGATGGCCAACTTGCCGGTTTCAATGATGGCGTTATCAGAAAGGAGTTGCCAATAATAAATTCCGCAGTTAAGGTTGGAAACAAGGATGTTCTGTTTGCCTGCATTGGAAAGTAACGATGAGGAATAGACTTCACGGCCAGCAAGGTCTATCATTTTCAAGGTTCCATTGGCAAAGGGAAGGTGATAGGAGATGATGAAGTTACCGCTGTTTGGATTTGGATAGATGGAAACGGTTCCTTTGGCAAAGGAAATGTCATGCATTCCGAGGCTGACGGAAATGGTATCCATGGATCCTTCTGAAAGGTTGTAGTATGTGCCGGTAGCGGCTTGTTCCAATCGGATGGCTCGAACCATGTAATGGTTGGTGGCATAGATGACATTGTTATCAATAAATGAATTTCCGGCAATGATGTTTGGGCTGATGCGAGTGTAGAAACCGGTAGCGGTATCTTGACGATAGAGGTAATATCCAAGTACGGAATCAAGGGAAGGATTCCATGTCAAAGAGACTGCATTGGGGCCAGTGACAATGGAAGTAAGATTGGAAGGTGGAGCAATGATATGCATGCGTAAAGTGGGGTCTCCCATCAAGGCGACATGTACGGAATAATCGGCATAATTATAGGCATAGTTGCCACTGTTGTTTTGATTGGTGAGGGCACAATAGCCAATGTTTTGCCCCAGTGCCATCTGATGATAATGCCAATAGGGACGGCCAGCCCAAGAACAGGTGAGGGCTGTTCCTGAAGCCAAGGGTGCACGCAAGAAATTATCCTGACTGTCCCAATCGCCGAAATAACTTCCGAAGAGCATGGTAAAAATGGTTTGGACACTGCCTGTTGCAAAATCGGAGGTGGCCCCTACTCCACCGCATGAAGTAAATGTTCCACCACCACAACCATACGACCATTGATAACTTGCCGTGTCGAGAGTTGTGAAATAATCCAATGCGGAAATGCTGTCGGGACCAACGAGACTGCTCATCCTCCAACCACAACTGGCGAAGGCTTCTCCGCTGAAGGCACCAAAGTTGTCATCTACCAGAGCACGAGGACGGACCGAGAAATTCTTAACTCTGTAGTCGTGGTCCTTGACGAGATATCTTCGCAAGAGTTCTTGTTCTGACAATGCAAATGAAGGCATATTGGCGAGATCCACTCTTCCGATTTGGAGCTCTACATCGGTAGGTAGGGTGCTTTGATCAAACTTGCCATCACCCGGTATGTTCCTATTTTGAGTTCGGGAGGCCAAGGAATCATTGATGATATTATCAGTCCAGATTCCATCCATATCGCCATAATAAACATCGGCTCCCCAAGCCCCATGATGATCAGGATGACCGTCAGGATTGATGTCGCCAGAATAAGGAACCGGCACATGGCCAAAGATGAAAACCGCCTTTGTGTTTATAGGGTCGGCATTGTAATCGGCAACAATCAAACCTTTGACATGAGTAACGACATCGGTTCTGGAAACATCATGACGAATGACTTGCCAACCATCTCCAATAAGATCTTTGGTGAGTTGATATAATTCAGTTGCCAAGGAATCGACAAAAGTGCTGTCAACCAAAAGAATCAATTTTCCATGTGTCTCGATGGGAGGAGCCTGTATGCCAGCATAAAAATAACTATAAGAATCGAAGGTGGAGGACTTCATGATCTGATATTCATAAGCAGCCCCTAAAACCAAATTTGAATCTGTCCAATGTGTTCCATGTGATGCCAAACCACCTACCACCATCCATGAGGATGAGGATAGCGGCTTTCTGGCAATGGTATAATTGATTGTAGTGGTATCGAGTGGCCAGGTGAAAGTAATTTTAGGAGGTGATGTTTGGGTTGTGATAGCAGCTTGAATGGTGTAGTCTTCAGTAGTTTGTGCAAAACTGATGATGGCTGAAAATAGCGATAGCAATAGTATTATTTTTTTCATGTTGATCATTTTATTGCCGCAAATGTATACTAATTCCATAATATGATTGGAAATTAAAATGTCAAATGAACTGCTTTTGAATGAATAAAAGGAAGGCTATTAGTTCAATTTGTAACCGCCAAAATTTTGTGTTACCAAACCTAAAGGCAGGTTCTTTTTCTTGTAGGGTTCTTTCGGGAAGGCAACAGAACTGGCACAATGGCTGAAATGAAGCGAAAGAAGATTGGCAAGATATGCCTTGTTATCCGTCCATTGCTTGACCGTTTTTCTTCCGAATTCAATATATGTTTCAGTAGGCAATTCTTCTTTTACCTTCTTGTCGAAAAACTTGAACTCTGGTGAACCACTGATGTTTTCACCTTTCATGGCATAATAATCCTTTGCGTTGGTAACCTTATAAATTATTGTTCTTGAAAGGTTTTCTCCAACAATAAAATATCTGCCTCCTGTATTTTTAATCCTTTGACGCGGGGTATAATTAGCAGTATCTTTTCTGTTGTTATGACCAAAGAAACCTGAATCACACATGTTTCGAGAATGCTTGTCGCAAGCATCCCGCAGATCACGGCTGTATTTGAAAAGAGGAAGGTTCTTATTTTGTCTGTATTCGTTAGTGGCATAAAAAACAGCGGCTGCAAGCAAGTCATAATCAGGATTCATTATGTCAATCGATTTGTTCACCTCCTCCATTTTAAGAAAATCCTGCAATGATATCTTTTCGTATTGACCATCATTAAATGGAACAAGAAATATCTTTTCATATTCATGTTTGGCACCGGAAGAACTGTTCAAGGTGCAAATGCCTATGGCGAAAACGAAAAGGAAGGAACAGCTATAATGTTTTATAATTGGTTTCATAAGTGAAAAATTGGAGCAAATATTCTTGTTACAAAATTAATCAGCAATACATTTCAATGAAAAAAACAACAAAGAATAAACTAACATGTTGATGTTGAAAACTACTTATTAAAATTGTTAAACGAAAAAGGTTATTTTTTAATATTGCAGTTGATGAGAAAGAAAAACTTTATACCCGTCGCAAGCGCGTTTTTTGCCTTGATGATGTTGATTTTGAACATGCAGGTCATGGCAAATAACCTTTATCCCGTTAAGGACTCCATAGGGATAAAATCTATTGGTGGCAAAAAGTACATTGTTCATAAGATAAGCAAAGGAGAAAGTTTTTACAGCATTGCAAGGCTTTATAGCGTTACCGTAAAGGAAATAGAGGAGGCCAATCCTGACATTTCCGACAAGATCATTGCAGGCAAAATACTTTTCATCCCTTTGAAGGAACAGCCTGAATCTGCTCCAGTAAATGCCAAACCCATTGTTGAAAAAACGAAGGATTCGGTGAAGAAGGAGCCAACGGTTCCTGCAAAAGTTGCTGCAAAAAAAGATACCGTCATTGCACCTGCCAATGCTACTTCTGCCAAACAGCAGACACCTATTAAATACAAGGTTGTTGGCGGCGACAACTTGGGTATCATTGCCGGAAAATATCATACCTCAATTGCCAATATCAAGCAATGGAACAACTTGAAAAATGACCGAATAAACATCGATCAATCGCTGATAGTAGGGTACGAAAACTCGAATGAACCCTTGAAGACAGATACCGCCAAAACCAAACCTGCCGCAAAGCCTTCTGTGATGAAAGATACCCTACTCAAGAAAGATATCGCTCCCGCCAAGAAGGATACTGCAGCCATCAAGAAACCTGAAAAATCAGCTTCCATGTCGAATGAATACAAGACGTTTCAGGCCAACAACAAGCCTATGAAGGAGGTTCAGGAGAAGGGTGTGGCTGCCTGGATAGACGATGAGGATGTGAATCCACGCAAATATTTCGCACTGCACCGCACTGCCCCAATCGGCACCATCATCAAGGTGACCAACCCGATGAACAACCGCTATGTTTTCGTGAAGGTGGTGGGCACTTTGCCCGATACTGGCGACAATGCCAACTTGGTCATCAAGATATCGAAGGCATCGGCCACCAAACTCGAAGTGCTGGATGCCCATTTCCAGGCGATACTGGATTACGCTACCAACGAATATTAAGAGCAGAACAATCAGTTTCATGCTGATGATGCCTTTATGATGGCTCGCCTGAAGCGAAGCAATTATTAAGGAATCATCGAGAATAAAAGAGGTTTCTTAGTACTTCAGGTGTATTTCTTGGTGCTAAGGGTAGATTTCTTCTTGCTAGAGGTAGGTTTCTTGGTGCTGCGAGGAGATTTCTTTGGTCATAGTGCAGATTTTCTCGACCTTTGAGGAGTTTTCTTCGTGCTGCAAGGTGGTTTCTTGGGGCTGCGGGTAGATTTCTTGGGGCTTCGAGGAGATTTGTCCCTTTTTGAGGAGGTTTCTGAAACTGTGGGTGTATTTCTGAAACGAAGGGTAGGTTTCTGAAAATTGAGGGGATTTGCAAGTTTTATAGAATCAGGAATCTTGATTGCAAATTATACAAACTCAAATCTTGGGAATGGCTGAAAAGATGATTCAAAACATATTTGCGGGTAGAAATGGTAGTTTTATACGTAAAACCCTCAAAACTTTTCATTTTATTTTCAATCAAACGTCAGACTTCTATCACAAGTCTGAAGACTT
>CAIWCG010000228.1 GCA_903911135.1 uncultured Bacteroidota bacterium | reverse complement strand
TCGCCTTTTCGCCGCAGCCAAATAAACACCTTTTCGAAATCCTCTGCTCCCTTTTCGTGAAAGACCCCAAAAGAAAAACCCCAGGCATTCAACTTTATTTCCCAAACATGACATTTATCATAGCATTAAGGATTTCAATGATTGTACTTTGCCACACCAAATTAACAAAACAGATGCAAAATACAATTCTATCAACCTATTCCACTGCTGCCACAAGCAACACGAATAGGACTTTTGCATCTCCCATACCCCCAGATAAAAGAATCATTTTGGAGAAGAATGTTGCCCATCAGGACACATTTTTACGTCAATTCTGCCCCAGCCGAATTGAATCTGCCCCCAAGCGGGCAAACCTCTCCAATATGCTTCTCCATGACCAATAACACTTGCTTTTTTCCCCTCCCCACATCGCTTGGAAATCCAGTAAAATCTTCCAACCATTTTGCTGCTTTCCAATCCACCAAATCGGATTTCCAATCCAGTAAATCAGATTTTCAATCCACCGAATCGGTTTTTCAATCCACCAAGTTGGTTTTTCAATCCACCGAGCCAAAAAATCCAGCCTTTTCCCGTTCAAAACATTCCATCTTTTCAGAAATCCACTCCACCGACCGAGAAATCCATTCCACCGACCAAGAAATCCATTCCACCGACCTAAATACCAATCCTAGAATCGAGAAATCCATTCCAAGAAGTGCGAAATCCATTCCAACAACCGCGAAATCCAATCCACCGACCAAGAAATCCAATCCACCAACAAAAATTCCAAGCCAAGAAGTGAGAAATCCAATCCAAGAAGTGCGTTTCGCACTGCACCGACCAGGAAACGCATTCCTGAAAATCAATTCTAAAATCCAAGAAGAAGGAAATTCATTTCACTGGATTATTTTTCCTAGCCAATTATATAGACTAAAAATCCTCAACCAAAACGCTCCGATGTGCTGGATTTGCAATCCAACACCAAACCAAAATAACCAATTGATAACACTAAAATAAATTATATAAACTTAATAACAAAAAAAATGGGAAACACCAACGAACTGAACAACAACCAACTAACAAAGAAAAACATGTTCGACCTCGTCAAATCAAACTTTGTCGAATACGTCCTTATCTACAACGGAAACCTGAAAATAAAAAACAAAATCATCAGATTCAATGACAAGTATAGCGACCTCGAAGATGCAATCATCAAAAAAATCCACGACATGTCAGGCGATGCAGACAACAAGGAAACTATAAAACACCTCCTTGCCAACTACACCTCCCGAAAAGGAAAAGCAGCCTCCGTCTATTACAAGGAAAACAGCCTCTTTTCCATCGAAGCAATGCTCCACAAAGAACCCTCCGAAATCTTTAAAATGACAGATGCTGTATGCGTCTCATTCTGCAACGATGTACGCTCCCGCCTAAACACCGATGTCCTTCCGCTAAATGAATATGGAACCAACCCAGGCGTTATAATCATCCTTGATGCCAAAATAGCCGATTTCTTAGGCGTAAAAACACTCCCCGGAACCGACCTCGTCTCCAAACTAATCGGTGGTGACGAAGTCGACACCCTGATTACAGAAATCCTCGACATCCTCCACGACCTCGACAACCTCATCCCCGATGCATTCATCGACACCCATTCCGAAATGGTCGACGAATACGTTCAAAAAAGAGTCGAGATAACAGTTGGCACACGCCACAACATTCTCAATGTACACGCACGAATCAAACCATCCCTCGACCCAGCCGAAGGAGGAACATTCACCATCAAGGATGCCGCAGGAATCATCCAAAAAGTCCTCCACATGGACATGCACGGAATCAGCGAAACCATCCTAAGAATGGCCGAATACAAAGGCACCATGCACCTCGACGGATACACCGATAAAACCATCACCTTCCGACCCATCTACCGCTCCCACCTCGACCTCACATTCGACCTCGACCCAATATAAATAATGAATCATAAAATAAAAACAATAAAATAGGCGTAGCCGAAAACCTTATAGAGTAGGCAAAAAATAAATATAATATCATGAAAAAATTAATTACAATCTCAATCATGCTCGCCATATTTGGCTTGAGTAATTTAGTAAATGCACAAACACCCGACTGGGCTTGGGCAAAAAGCGCAGGCGGCACTGATGATGATAGGGGCAAAAGCGTTTGCACCGATGTCAGCGGCAATGTATTTATGGCAGGCAATTTTCGTAGTCCTACCATCACTTTCGGAACCACTACTTTAACCAATGCAGGTTGTTATGATATTTTTATTGCAAAATACGATGCAACTGGAAATGTCCTATGGGCAAAAAGCGCAGGCGGTACGAGTTGTGATTATGGCAAAAGCGTTTGCACCGATGTCAGCGGCAATGTATTTATGGCAGGCAATTTTATTAGTCCTACCATCACTTTCGGAACCACTACTTTAACCAATGCAAGTTGTTATGATATTTTTATTGCAAAATACGATGCAACTGGAAATGTCCTATGGGCAAAAAGCGCAGGCGGCGGTACGTTATGTGATTATGTCAACAGCGTTGCCACAGATGCAAGCGGCAATGCATTTATTACGGGCACTTTTAGTAGTCCTACCATCACCTTTGGTACCACAACTTTAATCAAAGCAGACAGTGGTTTTTCTGATATTTTTATTGTGAAATACGATGCAAGCGGAAATGTGCTTTGGGCAAGGGGTGCAGGTGGTAATGGTGGTACAGGTCGTGATGTAGGCAACAGCGTCGCCACCGATGCAAACGGCAATGCATTTATGACTGGAAGTTTTGATAATCCTACCATCACCTTTGGAACCATTACTTTAACCCATGCCGGAAATAATGATATTTTCATTGCAAAATATGATCCAAGTGGAAATGTTCTTTGGGCAAAGAGTGCAGTTGGTACTGCTGATGATAGGGGCAACAGCGTTGCCACTGATGCCAGTGGTAATGTATTTATGACGGGCGATTTTCATGATACCATCACCTTTGGAACCATTACTTTAACCAATGCATATTTTCAAAATGTTTTTATTGTAAAATATGATGCAAACGGAAATGAACTTTGGGCAAAGAGCTCGGTAGGAACTGGTCAGTTTGATCAGGGCTCAGGCGTTGCGACCGATGCCAGCGGCAATGCATTTATTACTGGCACTTTTACTAGTACTACCATTACTTTTGGAAGTAGTACTTTAACCAATAGAGGCCTTTTTATTGTGAAATATGATGCAGGTGGAAATGTACTGTGGGCAAAAAGCGCAGACGATGGCTTTGGTTCCGGCGTTGCGACCGATGCCAGCGGCAATGCATTTATTACTGGCTTTTTTAGTAGTCCTACCATCACCTTTGGAAGTATTACTTTAACCCGTGCCGGAAATAATGATATTTTCATTGCCAAGCTAAATGGCACAACAGGCATAGAGGAAATATCAAGCAATAATTCTATTTCCATCTTCCCCAACCCCGCCACTTCATCATTCACCCTTCAACTCAAGGCACAAGTAAGAGATGCCGAAGTAGCTATTTATGATGTCCTAGGCAAGGAGATGATGAGAAATAAGATGACTGGCACAAGCATGGAAATTGAAAAAGGAAACATGCCAAG
>CAIWCG010000227.1 GCA_903911135.1 uncultured Bacteroidota bacterium | reverse complement strand
CGTGGGAATAACGACTTTCTGTCAAAGAATGTCTCCGCCGTCTCTTTTATCCTCCCCCAAAACCACCTTTTCAACGGTAAATGTGTCTGAACCGAACAAAAGTCGAAACTTTCTTGATGGTTTGATTTACCATTCCGTAAAAAGTCATTTCGAAGCTACCTGCCGTCGAGGCATAGCCCCGATAGTAGCGGCAGCCCGCTGCTTTGTATCGGTAATGGGAAGGCAGCGGCTACAGCGGATAGCGGGACGTAGATGGGACGAGAAGTGAATATAGGCTCCTTAAAAGAATTAGGAATTGTAGGGGTGCAGTAGGGACTTGACAAGTGTAATTAAATTAAATGATGAATATATTTGTGAATTACAAAACACTTTTCTACTTTTACCGCACAATAAATTCATTCATTTTATAAACAATTAAAATCATAATACAATGAAAATTTACGACGACAAACACATCAAAAACATCGTGCTGCTTGGCAGTGCGAAATCGGGCAAGACCACACTTGCCGAAACCATGCTGTTCGAAGCCGGTCTGCTTAATCGCAGGGGCACTGTGGAAGACAAAAATACCGTTTCGGATTATCATGAAGTGGAACATGAGCGGGGCAACTCGGTGTATTCCACCACCATGCATACCGAGTGGAGAGACTACAAAATCAATATCATTGACACTCCCGGACTGGATGACTTTATCGGTGAAATAATTTCATCTGTCAGAGTGGCGGATACTGTTGTGATGCTGTTGAACTCCCAAAGCGGTGTAGAAATAGGTACGGAGCTGATTTGGAATTATGTTGACCGGTTTCAGAAACCATCCATCTTTGCCATCAACCAATTGGATCATCCGAAGTCGAATTTCGAGATGACTGTGGATGCAGGCAAGAAGCGATTCGGCAGTGCCTTTACCATTATGCAATATCCCTTGAATCAAGGCGATGGCTTCGATACCATCATCGACTTGCTGAAGATGACGATGTATAAATTTCCTGCCAGTGGTGGCAAACCTCAAAAGCTTCCTATCCCTGCCGAAGAGATGGAAAAGGCCAATGCCATGCATAATGAATTGGTGGAGAAAGCAGCAGAAAACGATGAGAAACTGATGGAACTTTATTTCGAGAAAGGTACTTTGGATGAGGATGAATTGAGATTGGGTTTGAAAGAAGGGATGATGAATCATCAGGTTTTTCCGGTGTTCTGCTTGTCGGCAAAAAAGAATATGGGCAGTGGCAGGATGATGGGCTTCATCGACAATGTGGCTCCTTCTGCCAATGAAAGCAAGCATGAGTTGACCGTTGATGGACGCGAGATTCATTGCGACCCAAAGCAGCCTACCACCTTGTTTGTTTTCAAGACCTTGATAGAGCCACACTTGGGCAAGTTGTCCTTCTTCAAGGTGCTTTCCGGTGAATTGAATGTTGGTATGGACCTCGTGAACCAACAGAACAGGAATACAGAAAAATTGAATCAGCTTTTCATAATGGATGGCAAGAACAGGAACCCGGTAACCAAACTTTCTGCCGGTGATATAGGGGCTACATTGAAATTGAAGAATACGAAGACCAATGATACGCTTTATCCTAAGGACGAGGATTTCATCGTACAACCCATCGTGTTCCCTGAACCAAAAATCAGGGTGGCGATAGTGGCCAAGAACAAGGCCGATGACGAGAAGTTGGGTGAGGTGCTTTCTGAAATACATATGGAAGACCCTACCATCAACATTGAGTATTCAAGAGAGTTGAAACAGGTCATCCTTTCTGGCCAGGGAGAGTTGCATTTGAATGTTACCAAATGGCGTTTGGAGCATCTATATCACATGCAAGTGGACTTCATCAAGCCAAGGATTCCTTATCGTGAAACCATACAGAAAGCTGCGGACGCAACTTATCGCCACAAGAAACAATCGGGTGGGTCGGGGCAGTATGGCGAAGTTCATATCCGCATAGAGCCCTATCATGAAGGTATGGCGGAACCAAAGGATTTCTCCATTCGTGATAAGGAAGAAGCCATTTTGCCATGGGGTGGAAAGTTGGTCTTTTACAATTGCATTGTAGGTGGTGTCATAGATGCGCGTTTCATTCCTGCGGTGATGAAGGGCGTGATGGAAAAAATGCATGAAGGTCCGCTTACGGGATCTTATGTGCGCGATGTACGAGTTTGTCTTTATGATGGAAAGATGCATGCTGTAGATAGCAACGACCTCTCGTTCAAAATAGCCGGCATGATGGCTTTCAAGGAAGCGTTTCATAATGCTGACCCAAAAATTATGGAACCCATCTACGACATTGAGGTTTTTGTTCCAGAAGAGATTATGGGCGAAGTGATGACTGATTTGCAAGGCCGACGATCTACAATAACTGGTATGGATTCGAAGGATCATTATCAGATCATCAAGGCAAAGGTGCCTTTGTCTGAACTTGATAGATATTCGACCACACTCCGTTCGATAACGCAGGGACGAGCTAGCTACTCGGGTAAGTTCTCGGATTATGCTCTGGTTCCTGGAGAAATACAGAAGAAGCTGGCTGAAGAATATGCAAAAACTGATGTATAGTATCTAATGAAAACTGTTTTATAACCCTTAAAACAATTAGAACCGCCTCTTATCGAAGCATCGGTATTGAGGCGGTTCTTTTTTTATGAGGTCTTTACTCGAAGCCTGATTTCTTTTGATGACAGGTAGATTCGAAAGTGATTTTATTAAATATGATAAGGCTATTGGATTAGATTTTATTATGGTTATTTCGGGAGAAGGTAGCAGTGGAGTGTTAACGATCAGTGAGAAATTTTAACGTTCGGTGGGAAAACGTTAACGTTCTGTCGAAAAACGTTAACTGTCAGTGGGCAAATATTGAAGCACGACTGGCTAAAATCAATGTTCCGTCGACTAAAATCGAAGTACAGTTGGCTAAAATCAATGTTCCGTCGACTAAAATTGAAGTACGACTGGCTAAAATCAATGTTCCGTCGACTAAAATCGAAGTACGACTGGCTAAAATCAATGTTCAGACGACTAAAATCGAGGTACGACTGGTTAAAATCAATGTTCAGTCGGCTAAAGTTTAGGTAGGGTGGGAGGAAGGTTTTGGTTTTGGAGTGGATAAATCAGTTTATTATATGGGGTAGGG
>CAIWCG010000226.1 GCA_903911135.1 uncultured Bacteroidota bacterium | reverse complement strand
TGGGAAAAAAGATCAGAAGAACATCAGAAACAATATAAATATTTATTGGATAAAGGCGACAAGAAAAAGATGTTAAAGAAGTTGCCAGATTTGGATGAAGCAGCTTTTGAAAAAATTGATTGTTTGCAATGTGCGAACTGTTGCAAAAACTATTCTCCCAGATTTAAAATGCCTGATATTAAGAGAATCAGTAAACCCATGCGGATGAAGGAAACTGAGTTTATTGATACGTATCTTACTATGGATAAAGAAGGAGATTATGTTACAAAAACTTCTCCTTGTCCTTTCTTAGGTAGCGATAATTTTTGTTCGATTTATGAAGATCGTCCATCAGATTGTCATCGCTTCCCTTATACAGATGAGGACATTTTATTTAAGAGACCCCTAATTACTTTAAAAAATTCCACTTTTTGTCCAGCCGTTTTTTATGTATTGGAAGCGCTTATAAGAGATAAGTAAGAGAAACTAATATTCCATTTTTCTTAGGGCTGGTGCTTTGAACCAGGTTGTTGCTACTACGAAGATGGTCATACATCCTCCAAAAACAACTGAAGGAACAACGCCCAATAATTTAGCGGCAACACCGCTTTCGAATTGACCCAGTTCATTGCTGCTATTGATGAACATGGAGTTAACGCTCATTACTCTTCCCCGCATATTATCTGGTGTTTTAAGTTGTAAGATAGTGCCACGTATTACCACGCTTACGCCATCTACAATGCCACTCAATAATAATGCAACAAATGAAATCCAGAAAGAACGGGAGATAGCAAATACTAAAATGCAAATACCAAAAGATCCAACAGCAAAGAATAGTTTTCGTCCTTGTTGTTTTCTTAATGGGAAAATGGTGAGTAATACGATAACGAGGATAGAACCAATGTCAGAAGCAGCATTCAGCCAGCCAAAACCAACTGCGCCAACGTTTAATATGTCTTTTGCAAATACAGGAATCATTGCAACAGCACCTCCAAATAAAACAGCAAATAAATCGAGGGAAAGTGCTCCCAGAACCTCTTTGGTTTTTAATACAAAACGAATACCTTCTTTAACGCTATCCAGTGTTTTCTTTTCGCCCCTTTCGTTTAAAGGTGGTTTAGGTTTAATGCGCCACATGAATAATAAGCCAACAGAAACAAGAAATACAATAATTCCCAATGATGCAGAATTGCCGAAGCCCGCAATAAAAAAACCAACTGAGGCATGTCCAATTACCGAGGCACTTAACCAGATACCTTGATTCCAAGTAGTAGCATTTTGTAATATATTTTTTGGAACAATACTTGCAACCATGGTGCCGAAACTAGGTCCGGTAAAGGATCTAAAGATTCCAGTGAAAAAAATAATGATATAAATACAGATAGTAATACCGTGATTACTCAGAAATTGGGTAGTTAAATGTGTAGATAATAAAAGTAATAAACCCGCGCAAAGAAGGTATAATGAAACACCTGTTAATAATAATTTTCTCTTCTCACTAATATCAATGATATGTCCGGCATAAAGCGAAAGAGATACAGCTGGTATTACTTCAGACAAACCAATCAAACCTATTGCGAAGGGTTCATTGGTTAATTCATATACCCACCAACCTACCAGCGTACCCATCATTCGCAGGCCCATAATAAACAAAAATCTTCCCAACATCAGATTACGATATTCGGGAATTCTCATTGCTGCAACGGGGTCGTGGCAGTGGCAGGGTTGTTCGCGGCGGTGGTTCGTGTCATTTTCCGGTACGCCTGCAGGAACTCTGGCGCGCATGCCCAATGCTCTTGCGCAGGGTAATCCGCGGGGTG
>CAIWCG010000225.1 GCA_903911135.1 uncultured Bacteroidota bacterium | reverse complement strand
TTAATTGACTTCCCTGAACGGTTAATTGACTTCCCTGAACGGTTAATTGACTTCCCTGAACGGTTAATTGACTTCCCTGAACGGGTACCTTGATTGTATTTTTACTTATTAACTTTTCAGGAATCATTAGTAGTGATTTGAGTCCTTAATATAAATATATGACCCGCAACTCTTGCAACAGCCTTTAGTTTTTAAGTCGTTTCACAGTTCATCAGAAACTTGATTAACGATGTTTTTTATAGTTTTGGCTGCAATGAAAACCGCATGACATGAGTAAGACGAAAGCAAAAACGGAAATACCAGCGAAGAAAGCGACCAGCAAAGCCTATGCTATCCAGAAAAGCAATGCTGAAAACAAGACCATGTTTCAGCTGGTTGGGATAGGAATCGTATTGCTGTTAGGTATCCTCATCTATTCGAATTCGTTTGATTGCAGCTTCCAGTTTGATGATCAGGAAAAGATTGTCGGCAACACAATGATCCATGACCAATGGAGCATGCATTCTTTATGGAATTATGGGTCCAATCGTTTTATTCCTTATCTTTCATTAGCCTTAAACTATCAATTTGGCAAGCTCGATGTGTGGGGTTATCATTTCTTTAACATGCTGGTTCATCTTGTCACATCCTTATTGGTCGGGTGGTTGACGCTTCTGTTGTTTTCATCGCCAGTAATGAAGAACGCCCCCTTGGCAAATCACAGAAAAATCATTGCATTGATCACCGCCTTGCTTTTTGTTTCGCATCCTTTGAGCACACAATCTGTAACCTATATCGTTCAAAGAATGGCCTCCATGGTTACCTTGTTTTACCTGCTTTCAGTTGCCCTATACATAAAAGCAAGGTTATCTGATAAAAGCACCTATAATTATCTATTCTTTTTTGGTTCCTTTATGGCTGCATCATTGGCACTCATTACCAAAGAAAATGCCTACACCCTACCCTTTGCCATCGTGTTGGTAGAGCTGTTTTTCTTCCGGACAAAAAAGCTGGTTGTCAATATCAAGGATACACGGACAATCATTGTTTTTGCTGGCTTTGCATTGTTCCTTTCCTTCGTGGTTTACAAATATTCCAATGTCCTTTTTAAAACCATTCCGCCTGATGAGCATAATGGCTATAGAACCATCACCACTGCCACTTATTTATTGACTCAATTCAGCGTCATAACGAAATATATCCAATTGCTTTTCTTGCCAATCAACCAAAATTTCGATTATGATTTCGCGCTATCCAATTCTTTCTTTGAATTAAAGACCATGTTGAGTTTCTCGTTCCTGTTATCCTTGATTATTCTTGCCATATTCCTGTTTAAAAGAAACAGAATCGTATCGTTTGGCATCCTATGGTTTTTTCTAACCTTGTCCATTGAGTCAAGCATCATTCCCATCAGCGACTTGATATTCGAACACCGCACCTACTTGCCTTCTTATGGCTTCTTTCTAATCATTTCTACGGTGCTATATGGATTCTTCTTGAACAGAAATCATCACATCGCCATATATATCCTGGCCTTCATCATTGCAATCAATTCTTATCTTACCTATCAGCGAAACAAGGATTATAAATCAGAAATGACTTTCTTGAACGACATCATTTTAAAGTCGCCAAACAAGCCAAGAGCCTATAACAACCGCGGAACGCTGCTCGGTACCGACAATAAAATTAAAGAAGCCATCATGGACTTTTCGAAAGCCATAGAACTGCAACCGAACTACTTGAAAGCATACAACAACAGGGGGAGTCTATATGCCAAAGAAAACAATATAGAACTGGCATTGAAGGATTATTCGAAGGCCATTGAAATAGATTCGAACAATGCAACTGCTTATTTCGACAGAGGGTTGCTGTTTCAGCAAAAAGACCAATTTGATGAGGCATACAAGGATTATAAAAAAGCCATTGCACTGAATGCTAACTACACGGAGGCTTATGTAAACTTGGGTAATCTTTGTAGGGATGCCAACAAGGCGGAGGAAGCAATCGGATATTATGACAAGGCCATTGGTTTGAAACCGGACTTTGCGATAGCCTATAGTAATAGAGGAATGGCTTTAGGAAAACTGGGGCAATGGGAAAAAGATATTACGGATATTTCAAAAGCCATCGAACTGAACCCTAAAGCTGCGAATTATTACCTGAATCGGGCCAATGCCTACCTTTCTTTGTCGCAATGGGACAATGCTTTTGCAGATTATTCGAAGGCTATAGGTCTTAATCCGAAGTTTGTCAGAGCTTATAATAATCGAGCCATTGCCTATTATAAACATGGCGACTGGCAAAAATCAATTGATGATTATAACCAAGTGATAACACTCGACCCAAATAATATGGATGCTTTTGCCAACCGTGATTTGGCGATGGCTAAATTGAAAGGAATCGGTAAAAAATAAACTGTTTTCATCTAAGCCTGCAAGCAATTCTTATCCTATCTTAAGAAATAAACATGATTAATGGCCAGTAACTGTTTAAGTTTGCTTATCTTCTGCCAAATCATTTACATTTTGATCAAGCTACCTTCAACCTTTACTGGCTAATGGCAAGATGGTTTACCAAACCAACATTAGCTGCTAATTAAGGTTAATCAAATTATCAATCTATGAGGTTCTAAAGGCCTAGAGTTTGTTATATTACATGCAGCAATTAGATAAATATAAGCCAAAAGAACATAATGTGATAGAATGTAAACAAAGTGTGACAGGATGTAACCATTCTAACACGGAATCTAAACATAGTGTGACAGGATGTAACCATTCTAACACAGAATGTAAACAAAGTGTGACAGGATGTAACCATTCCAACACGAAATGTAAACAAAGTGTGACAGGATGTAACCATTCCAACACGGAATGTAAACAAAGTGTGACAGAATGTAACTATTCTAACACGGAATGTAAACAATGTGTGACGAAATGGTCTTTTGGCGAGATCTTCACTTAAAAGCACATAATGGATTTTAATTAACAAGCAGAGATTAATTAAATTACGGAATTGAAAATCAGTAAAAAAAGCTTCGGAAACGGTTTTCTGGTGTAATAATTGGCAGTATAAATGGGTAATAAATTGGAATTTCTACCTCTAAACATTCACCATAAATGAATTTATGGGTAAAGGATTTCTAAAGATCTGATTTTTGTATAACTGTACCTCCTTTTTATTAACTTTGCGGCCATAATAAAAACATTAAATATATGTCATCAGGAATCTTCAACACCCCAAAAGCAGCCAACGAACCAATCTTGAATTACATGCCGGGAAGTGCCGAGCATACCCAACTGAAAGCCGCCATTGCAGAGGCAAGAGCAAAACAGATAGATGTGCCGATGTACATAGGTGGACAGGAAATACGCACCGAGAAAAAGGTGGCACTTCGCCCCCCTCACGACCATCAGCATGTGTTGGGACATTATAGTGCCGGCGATGAATCTCATGTAAAGATGGCTATAGATGCAGCCTTGAAAGCGAGAGAAAATTGGGTGAACCTGCCATGGGAACAGCGAGCGGCGATATTCTTGAAAGCGGCAGAATTGATTTCAGGTCCTTACCGTGCTAAGATACTTGCTGCCACCATGCTTGGCCAGTCGAAGAACGTATATCAAGGCGAGATTGATGCAGTATGTGAGTTGGCTGACTTTTTAAGGTTTAATGTGGAATATATGCGTCAGATATTCTCTTTTCAAGTAGATTCTTCAAAGGGAGTTTGGAATAGGATTGAGCAACGCCCCTTGGAAGGATTCGTTTTTGCATTGACCCCTTTTAATTTTACAGCCATAGCAGGTAATCTTCCTTCTTCGGCCGCCATGATGGGAAATGTAGTGGTTTGGAAACCATCAAACACACAGATATATTCGGCTAATGTAATCATGGAAATCTTCCGTGAGGCTGGATTGCCTGATGGTGTAATCAATTTGATATATGTATCAGGACCAGTAGCCGGCAGCGTGATATTTTCTCATCCCGACTTTGCCGGAATACATTTTACCGGCTCCACTTCCGTGTTTCAGGATGTGTGGAATGCCATTGGAACGAACATACATAAATATAAATCCTATCCAAGAATTGTTGGCGAAACCGGAGGCAAGGATTTCATCATGGCACATGAATCGGCGGATGTAAAAGCATTATGTACCGCTTTGGTAAGAGCTGCATTTGAGTTTCAAGGACAGAAATGTTCGGCTGCTTCAAGAGCATATATCCCTGCATCCATTTGGACAGAAGTTAAGAAAGGAATCATTGCTGATGTAAAATCGTTCAAGATGGGACCAACAGAGGATTTCAACAACTTTTTTAATGCAGTTATCGATGAAAAATCTTTTGACAAGATTGCTGGATATATTGACAATGCAAAAAAGAATAGTGAGGTTGAAATAATAGTTGGAGGAAGTTACGACAAGTCGAAAGGATATTTTGTAGAACCAACCATCATCGTTTCAAAAGACCCGAACTATATAACCATGTGTGAAGAGATATTTGGTCCTGTGTTGACCATCTATGTATATGATGAAAAGAAATTTGAAGAAACGTTGGATTTGGTGGATAGGACAGGTACCTATGCACTAACAGGAGCCATCATTTCTCAAGACCGATATGCCATCGACTTGGCAACAAAGAAATTGGTTAATGCTGCAGGCAACTTTTACATTAACGATAAATGTACTGGTGCAGTTGTCGGTCAGCAGCCATTTGGTGGCTCCAGAGGCTCTGGAACCAATGACAAAGCTGGTTCAATGATCAACTTGTTGCGATGGGTTTCTCCTAGAACCATCAAAGAAACATTCGTTCCACCTACAGAATACCGTTATCCTTATATGGATAAGGAGTAATCTCCTTGATTGTTGATAAGTTTGTTTATAAAACAAGGTTTAATTTAGGTTTTCCTAAAGGATATTGCATTAATTTTGCCCAAAGCATTTAAATAAAAAATGAAAGACCTCCTACCCAAACTTAAGAACAAGTATATTATTAGCATCATTCTTTTCATAGTTTGGGTTTCCTTTTTTGACCAGAATGATTTCATTACTCAATATCGATATAAAAGGAAATTGGCACAAGTGAAGCAGGATGTGGAGTATTACAAGCAGGAAATCAATAATAATAAAAAGCAACTTTATTACCTTACTTCGAATAAAAACAACTTGGAGAAGTTTGCCAGAGAGAAATACTTTATGAAAAAATCAAATGAAGATGTATTTATCTTCGTGGATGAAAATCATAAACAGATAAACTAAAATTCCAATGATTACGAGCGTTTTGATGCTTGTAATTATCCAATTGAATCGTTAGCAATATTGTCCTTTATTTAGATTCAACAGATAAACTTTTGTTTTGATGTTATTTATTATTACTAATTTTGTTTTCAATAAACAGTTTTAATAATCAATA
The DNA here is from genome assembly GCA_903911135.1 of uncultured Bacteroidota bacterium. Classification (GTDB taxonomy): domain Bacteria; phylum Bacteroidota; class Bacteroidia; order AKYH767-A; family JABDAW01; genus JABDAW01. The sequence goes on along the minus strand of CAIWCG010000225.1, from coordinate 11,589 downwards.
ACTTATAAATAATGAAAAATTTTACCAGAATCATTGCAGGAGTTGTTACCTGTATGGCAATAACCGCCATTGTGGTTTTAAATCCTCCTAAATCCATAACAAAACCTTCTATTGTCAAACGAAATGTTCGGGATGTGGAAGATAAGAAGGAAGCCATCAATGCATTGCAGTTCATGAGCGTAGGAAGAGCCTACCCAAATGCTGAAATACCTGGTGATGCTTATGGAAAGGCGTATGCCAACTTTAAAAAATTATATGCCAACGATAATAATTCGAGCAATAATCGTTCAAAATCCATTCAGAGCGGAAGTTGGACCAACTTTGGGCCGAATAACATTGGTGGAAGGACTTTAAGCATGGCCTTCTCCCCTACTGATACCTCTGTCATCTATCTTGGTTCAGCCTCTGGAGGATTATGGAAGTCAACTACTGGAGGAATCGGTGTAAATGCCTGGACTTATATCCCTACAGGCCATGAAGTTCTTGGCGTAAGCAGCATTGCCATTCATTCAAACAATCCAAATGAAATGTATATCGGCACAGGAGAGACTTACTCCTATGGAACTTCATTGAATGGCTTGATAGACCGAACCACTCGCGGAAGTGCTGGCATAGGAATCCTTAAAACAACTGATGGTGGCGTTACCTGGACGCAATCTTTGAATTGGAACTTCCAACAGAACCGATGTGTTTGGGATATTGTTTACAATCCCCTCCAGCAAAACACCTTATATGCAGCCACCACCGATGGAGTTTACAAAACAACCGATGCAGGTGCCACTTGGAACTTGGTTTTGGCGCAGCAAATGGTAACTAATTTGGTCATTCACAAGACAGATACCGCTACCATCTTTGCCGGGGTGGGCGATCTAAACTCAACAAACAAGGGACTCTATAAATCTACCAACAGCGGCGCTACTTGGAGCATAGTAGGCGGTGGATTGCCGACCAACACGCAAAATGGTCGCATCATTGTGTCGGCATGTGCGAGCAACAACGATACGATGATGTGTGAAGTTTGCAATGATTTCAATACCGTAGGCATTTATCGCTCCAACAACAAGGGTGTGACCTGGACAAGCGTTACACCTTTCACGGAAGTGGCAAGCTGGCAGGGCTGGTACGCTAAAGGACTGTTGATGCAACCGGGAAATCACAACAATGTGCTGATGGGTGGTGTAGAACTGTTCGGTTCTAGCTCATTTGGCAATAATCTAAACCAAAAAAGCAACATTGATAATCTCCCCATCCATTTTCTTCACTCCGATATTCATGGAATTTATGCCAATCCTCGAGACAACAACAAGATTTATATCTTGACTGACGGTGGATTGTTCCGTTCTAATGACTTTGGCAGCACTTTTTATGAATGTACCGACGGTTATGTCACTTCACAGATGTATATCGGGTCGGTATCGGCAAGCAATTCGAACAATATACTGGCAGGTTTGCAGGACAACTATTCTGATGCCTACAATGGCTCGCTTTATTGGTCTGGAATCATAGGAGGCGACGGTTCATACAACGCCATCGACCCGATAAACGATCAGATTCAGTATGCCTCGTATCAATATTTCAATGTTTACCAGACTACGGACCAATGGAACTCATCTTTCAATTACATTTGTCAATCTCCTTCGAGTGCTGCGGGTGGAAATCCTGCTGCATTCCTTGCTCCATTGGTGATATCGCCATCGAACCACAACATTTTGTATGGTGGAAGCGACACGCTCTATGTTTCTACCGACCAAGGCATGAGTTTCAATCCCATCGGGCCCACACCTTTCGATAATGGCAATGCGATACTTGCCATCGGCGTTGCAAATGGCTCGTCCGACACGGTTTATGTGGGCACTGCGCCAAGTGGAACGAGCAATCCCTGCCATATTTTCCGCACAACGGATGGTGGATTGTCATTTACGGATGTAACGGGCAGCTTACCGAACCGATATCCTCGAAGAATCACTGTGAACCCTGCCAACAGCCATGAAGTTTACATCGCATACAGTGGTTTTGGGGCTGGGCATCTGTTTAAATCGACCAATGACGGAACTACTTGGACGGATATAAGTGTGCCTTCGTTGAATATTCCGTTTCATTGCCTGGCGGTGGATCCTTTGATACCTAATCATCTGTATGCAGGTTGTGATTTCGGGGTATTTTCTTCGTATGACGATGGAATGACGTGGACGAATGTAAACAGTGGCTTCCCGGATGTGGTGATGGTGTTTGATTTGGTGGTTTCTCCGTCGGATAGGCAGTTGTTGGCGTTCACGCACGGACATGGAGCGTATAAAATCGGGTTGCCATCGCCGGCTGGCATAGGGAATGTGAGCAATATGGTGTTAAGTGCGGAGATATATCCGAACCCTGCGTGCAAAGTGGTGAATGTGATGGTGACGAGCGACAAAATGCTGAAGACCAACATTTGCATCTATGACAGGAATGGAAAAAGGGTGCTGAACATGGAACAAACAATAGCAGTGGGCAACAACATGCTGCGACTGAACATAGAGAACCTGGCTGATGGGGAGTATTTTCTTAGCCTGTACGGAGGAAGCCACCGAGTGACGAAGAAATTGGTGGTGCTGAACTAAGGTTTTTCATGGGTATTCCTGTCCATTTTTGATACCAATATTCTTCCTCTTATTGCAGCTCCCGAAAGGGCTCGCTATCATAAGAGGAGGAGGGAAAATATAAATTGTAATTTATTTCATTTCTCGATATTGCTCAAAAAAATCAATATCAGGTTCGTAGATTGTTTTTGGTGTAACGCCTAATTTAACTTTCTCAAACATTTCTACTAATTTTTCTCCATCTATCAACTCAAGTTTAATATTGTTTTTTTCAATATCATATGCAGCTTTTGCAAAGGATCCAGTTGTTATAAATATTCCCTTTTCTACACTTCGTTTGTTAGTTTCCATCACACCAATAAACGCTTGAACTTTTTCAGTTGGAACAGAATCCTTGTATCTTTTGCATTGAAAGTAAACACTCATGTTTACAAATGGATTGAGCTTTAATGTTGCGTATCCATCAATACCACCATCATGTGACCTTTGGGAAATTTGTATGTTTTCAAAATCATATTCCCTTAATAATCTTCCGCATAAATGTTCAAATCCAGTTGGAGAAATATTTTGTAATATATCTATTAACGATGGTCTTATATTTTCTAAAGTACCTCCATCAATTTCATCTTCGATTTCATCAATCTGTCGAGTTTTCGTTTCGATTTTATCTGGTGTCTTGCCATCTTTGATATCTTGAAAATATTTTATCCATTTTGAAACAATTTCATGTGCCGTTTCTTCATTTAAAATTGCTTTCCACCCCTTCTTACTTAATGTCCAAACGCCATGACTTGAAGTTTCAAGCAAATCTTCCCAAATAAGATATTGCCGACCCCAAGCCAACTGATTATGAAACCTTAAAACACCAGATTTTTCATATCTTGCATTTAATATTTGTTCACTTAATTTATGTTTATCTCCAATCCATTGTGCAATTTCTCTTGGTTTAGCAGAACCGCCTAAATCTCTTAAGGCATCAAGTATGGGGCCGAACCATTTTATGAACTCATTCTTAGAAGTTTTCTTTTTAGCCATTTTATAATGTTTAATAAGCCACAAATCTACAAAAAAACAATCCAACCATTTTCCCATTCATTAAATAGTTCAAATCACTCCTATATATATAGCCAAAAACCGGCAAGTTAGTTTTCTTGTCAATTTTGGGATAATTTTACCTTTTACCTTGAAAAAAATGAAAATAATGCCTTGCAATGTCAATAAACGTATTTGCAATGTCTCTACGTATTTGCAATAAGTTTGCAAATACGTGCAATGTGATTGCAAATACATGTTTAGGCACTGCAAGTATTGGTATCTTCATTGCAAGTATTTGTATCGTCGTTGCGAATACTTGTTTCGCCTCTGCAAGTATTTGCAAAGTGATTTTAGGTGCTTGCAACATTTTATATGCTAAATATAATTTTTATTGAGATGATTTTAGGTTAGCTGAACAGTTAATATAAAGCATCTAGAACTTCAATGTAAGCATCAAGAACTTGGATGTAAGCATCAATAACTTCGATGTAAGCACCAAGAACTTCGATGTAAGCATCAAGAACTTCAATGTAAGCATCAATAACTTCAATGTAAGCACCAAGAACTTCAATGTAAGCACCAAGAACTTCGATGTAAGCATCAAGAACTTCAATGTAAGCACCAAGAACTTCGATGTAAGCACCAAGAACTTCAATGTAAGCATCAAGAACTTCAATGTAAGCATCAAGAACTTGGATGTAAGCATCAAGAACTTAAGTGTAAGCACCAAGTTTTGCCTTTCCTATACCTAAAATAGGTATTCCAGAACTTGGATGCTTCTTTTAATGCTTATCTTAAAAGGGTTACTTTACCTACTTTCGAATGTTTTTGGATGATGTCGAAGTTGTAGGTGGAATAGTCTATTCGGTAGATGTAGATTCCTTCGGGGGCATTGTTGCCATCGAATTTTCCGTCCCATCCGGCGGATAAATCCTGTGATTCGAAGATGAGTTCTCCCCAACGGTTGAAAATATACAGGTGATATTCGGTAGCGTTTTGGCATATTCCGGAGAAGTAATTGTTTCTGGTGTCGCCATTCGGGGTGAATGCATTTGGGACATACATTTGGTCGGGACAGTAGTCCTTAACCCATAGCGAACTGGTGCCGGTGCAACCGTTTTCATCGGTAACCTGAACGGTGTAAATGCCTGAATGATTGATGAAGAGGAAGTGTGCATTGGAGCCAATGGGTGACCAGGAGTAGGCGCGGTATCCGAGACCGGCATCGAGCATTATCTGTTCGCCATCGCATATGGAGGTATCTGAACCGAGGAAGACATAAGGCGGAACATGGATGTGGACGTTGATGGTATCGGAGGCATTGCATGTGCCATTGGAGATGACGACAAAATAGGTTCCGGTATTGGATACCTTGATGGTTTGGGTGGTTTCGGTGGTGCTCCAGAAATAGGAAACTGCACCCGAACCTGCATCGAGGGTGATGATGGTTCCTTGACAGGCGGCGGTATCTGGACCGAGGTTGACTGCTGGAGGAACATTTCCGGTGATGAGGATGGTGTCTCTTCCTACACAAGCGCCGTTTGTAACGATGACATAATATTGGCCAGGAGCATTGACGGTGATGGACTGTGTGGTTTCGGTGGTGTTCCATAAATAGGCGGCACCTGCATTGCCTGCATTGAGGGTGATGTTGTTGACATTGCAGAGGCTTTGGTCGGGACCGAGATTGACAATGGGAATGGCGGTGAAGGTGACGTTGGCGGCATCGTTGGCAGTGCAGCCTCCACTTGTAACGGTAACGGAATAGGTACCTGAAACGGTTGGAGAAATGGTTTGCGTGGTGGCACCGGTGGACCAGAGATAGGCTGAACCGACATTTCCTGCATCGAGGGTGACGGTCTGGTTGGCACAAACGGTGACATCAGGACCGAGATTGACAGTGAGTACCGGCACAAAGGTGACCGAGATGGAATCGGTATCGGCACAGGCACCTGAACCAACGATAACCCAATAGGTTCCGGTGGTGTTGATGTTTATGGTTTGTGTGGTGGCACCGGTGTTCCACAGATAGTTTGCACCTGCATTTGCGGCATCTAATGTATAGTTATTGGCAGCGCATAAAGTGGTGTCGTTGCCAAGATTAACAACCGGAGGATTGATGAAACTGACATGAATGGTGTCGGTAGCTGAACAACTCAAGATGGTGGCAGTAACCCAATAGGTTCCTGTGGTATTGACATTGATGGTTTGCGTGGTAGCGCCTGTAGACCAGACGTAGGTTGCCCCAGCATTGCCTGCATCGAGCGTAAGGTTTCCACCTGTGCAGATGGTGGTATCATTACCCAAAGAAACAGAGGCGGAACAACAGAAAGTAAAGTTGTCGGTTTGAGTCCAATTTCCGAGTGCTCCGGTAGTTTGGACGGTGATATATTGCCCAGCAAGAGGGGCTACAAAGGTTGCTGTTCGTTGTGTCCAAACACCCACGGTGGCGGCAGCAGAAGCAGTATAAACAATGGTACCGAATGAGTTATTGGTTGCAGAAACGCCTATCTGGACCGGCATGGGAGTGAAGTTTGCATCGGCACGATCATAAAAACAAATGGAATAAGTGTTGCCAGCAACCAACGGAGTGGTGAGCTGCATGGCAATGGCATCGGTTCCGCCTCCTGTGAAAGCAACATACCAAAGACCGCTTTGGGCAAGACCGGAATAGGTGGCTGTGGTGATGATATCCATGTCGCCAAATGAACCGAATGCGGTGGTGTTCGCCATGGCGGCATTGAAAGCAACGTTTGAAAGATTGATTTGATCGACGCCTGCAGTGCAAGTGTTTATTTCAAAGTTGCCGTTGAGGAAAGCTTGGGCATCGGCTTTATTGCTTATCATTAAAGTAGAAAGCAAAAGACCGAATACGAAAAGAACTATTTTGGTTTTGTACATTTAAGTAATATAAATTTTGAAACAATAACTGTTACTAGCGATATCCATTTATGCAAAATTAAAGAATAATAAGGTAATCGGAAAAGAAAGGCCTCATCACAAGCAAATAAAAAAAGAACACCGTTTCCGATGTTCTTTAAACAATTATCAGTAAGCTTAAACGATTTGTAGATTATTAAAAAAAGGAGTTGATAAAATAATTATTTATTTTTCTCCATTTCCTTTTCTAAAGCCTTTGTCAATTTTTTAATGGAGTGCGTGAGGGCATATATTACACCCAGGAAGAATGCACCAATTATGGCGAAGCCGATGAGCATAAACATGGTATTTGAATTTACAGGGGTGGAATCTTCTTTTAGATTACTGGCATTTTGCGATGCAGATGTGGATGACAAAGAACTGGTCTTGTTGTTGGCACCGGAGCCACTGGAAGCACCGGACTTATCTGCACCAGCAACCTTAGTATTATCAGCTGATGCATTGCTGCTTGCGGATGAACCACCTTCTGTTTTGATGTACGCTAAAACGGCCTTGATTTCAGTTTCATTCAAGCCTGGATCAGGCATAGGAATCATGTTGAACTTTTGAAATAATTCCAAGGCTCGTGGATCTTTTGCCTTTACCATGGCTTGAGAACCACTGATCCATTTTAATAACCAAGGTTCTGCATTTCTTTTGTCGACATCTTTTAGATCGGGGCCAACAAGTTGTCCTTTTCCAACGGTGTGACAAGAGGCACATTTAGTTGTGAAAATCTGTTTACCATCCTGCGCAAATGATATTGCTGGAAGAAGTAAAATTAGTGCGATGTAAATTGCTATTCTTTTATTCATTTTATTGTTATTTTTATGACGCAAAAATAGCTTGGACAACGAACCTGCAATATGACCGTAATCAATGTATTATATGATATTAATCATATAACGACATTGATATAGCGGGAATTATCGCATCAAAAGCGTGCGACAATTCATAAATAACAATAATTAAAGTTGGAAGTACAATGATGAAGGAATAGTTTTTGAATACTACTAATTCCTCATATTTGACAGTTTGGAAAGGTTAAGAATAGTTATGTGGCTTCCTTTTAACTCAACCAATCCTTCTTCTTTGAAATCAGATAATGTCCTGATCAATGATTCAGTAGCCGTACCAACAATATTTGAAAGATCTTCACGGGAAATGGTGAAAGTGAAGTTTTCATTATTTTCATCCTTATATCTAGTCTGTAATAAAAGCAAGGCATCTGCAACGCGCTTCCTAACTGAATTGTATGCAAGATTCAATAACTGTTGCTCCTTTTCAAGAATGTTGTGTGCCATCATCTTAATGAATTTACCTGCCACTTCCCTATTATTGAACAACAAAGAAAGAAAATCATGTTTAGGAATCAAACAAACATCGGCATCCTCAAGAACGGTTGCGGTTTCTAAATGATTGGTGTCTTCAAGTAAGGAATTATATCCTAAAAAATCACCTTCCTTGAACAAATCGACGATATAATCCTTTCCATCTTCATTGGTTTTATGTGTTTTTACCTTTCCTTTGCTGATAAAATAAATCCCGGTTGCCATATCGCCTTCCATAAAGATATTATCCTTCTTTTTAAAGGATTTTACCCTTCTTTCAGACGATAATTTCTTCAATTCTTCAATACCTTTTACATCATCTATAAATTCATTCAAGCCTTCTTGAGAGGGTGAATATTCTTTCTTCAAGAATTCACTTTTCTTTAATCGCATCTCCATTGCATCAAGCAATTCAACATCATTGAATGGTTTGGTGATATAATCGTCAGCACCAAGATTCATTCCTTTTCTAAAGTCAGTTTTTTCAGATTTGGCAGTAAGAAAAATGAACGGAATGCCCATGGTTTCTGGCTTCTTGCTTAAAATATGCAACACGCCAAAACCATCAAGTTCTGGCATCATGATATCACAGATTATCAAGTCAGGCTTATTTTTTATTGCCATGTCAACGCCTTTCTTTCCATTTTCTGCATTATAAACCTTATAATTTGAAAGGTTCAAGATTTCGGAAATATTCTCTCTCATTTCCGTGTTGTCTTCAATCAGTAATATTGATTTCATTTTTTGTTTATTTTATTGGTAATTTTATTAAGAAGGTAGTTCCTATATTCAGTTCCGATGCAAATGTAATATTTCCATCCATAAGTTCAACATATTTCTTGACGATATTCAGTCCTAAACCTGTTCCTTGTATATTTACTGCATTTTCTGCCCTATAAAAGCGTTCAAACAAATGTTCCTGATCACTTATTGGAATACCCATTCCTTCATCTTTTATTGAAAGAACCAACATATCCCCCATTATTTTATGGTTGATGTATATTTTTTTATTTTCATCTGAATATTTTATTGCATTAGAAGTTAAATTAATCAAGATATTCTTCAATAATTGCTTGTCCTGATAAATCGTAAATATTCGATCAACATCGTAGGTATAGATAATCTCCTGGCCCGACTTAATATGACCATGCATTTCAGTAAGTATCTCTTCGATGAAAGGCACTAAAATAAATTCAGATGGATGGCTGACGATCTTACCTTCTTCCAGTTTGCTTATCGATAGAAAATCATTTAATATCTCCGTCAAATTCTCAACGGAAGATTTAATTCTGTTGATATGTTTAACACGTTTGTCATTATCTTCGGAGGTTTGGTATTTTCCAATAAGAATTGCTGAAGTAAAGATTGTTGTCAATGGTGTTCTGAATTCATGCGACGCCATTGAAACAAAACGAGATTTCATCTCATTCAATTCTCGTTCCTTATCCAATTCCTTTTGCATCTCCTGTTCCTTTCTGATGCTTTCCTCTGCACGTTTTTTATCAGTAACATCCTCTCCTGAACTTAAAGTGCCAATTGGTGTACCTTTCTCATCCCTTATGATTGAATTATTCCAATTTATCAATCTGCGTTGTCCATCTTTTGTTACAATGTAATTTTCGTGATTATGAAGTAATCCCCGCTTCCCATTCAGCATATCGAGATAAAGTTTCCTTCTATCTGCCAAATCCTCTTCCGGTGCCATAATTTTAAACCAATCCTTTCCCACAAGCTCTTCTTCATCATATCCTGTTATTATACAGCCGGTTTGGTTAATCAATTCCAAAGTCATGTCACTTTTTAAAACAATAAATAAAACTGGAGCAATGTCAAGATACATCTGAGCTATTTCCTTCTCCTTTCTTATCCTTTCTTCAGCCTTTTTTCTTTCCGTTATATCAATTATAAATGCAATTACAAACTTCCCTTCACTGGTTTGGTAGTTGCTTAAGCTTATATCGACAGGAAATTCACTGCCATCTTTTCTAATACCAAACAATTGCATGCCAACACCCATCGGTCTTGCATGTGGATTACTTATATATCTGTCTCGATTTTTCACATGACGACCAGACAATCTTTCAGGTATCAGTATTTCAATTTTTTTACCGATCAATTCATCCTTTTCATATCCAAACTGTTTGCATCCTTCAGGGTTAATGATGGTGATGATACCCTTTGAATTTACGATTAGAATACCTTCGGTAGCAAATTCAAACAAGGCATCAAGCCGTTCCTTGCTTTTCAATTCATAAGAAATCGAATCTTTGTATTTAAAAACAAAATAAACCGCTGACCATATGGACAGCAAGGCAAGCAAGCGGTTTATTATTTCTATCCAAGGCTCTGATTGGCCAATATGTGAAAAAAAATAACCGCCAACCACCAAAATTGTTCCGTAGAATCCTGCAAACAAGGTGCTTTTTCTTCCCTTTATCCATAATGAAATCAATACAACGGCAACATATGCCACACCCACGGTGAAGCCCAAAGGTGCTATCAAATCAAATATGAATATGGTTATTGAGACAAATACACTTAACAGTATAAATGACCGCCTGCCGTTCTCTGAATACATTTTTAGGTTTTGTTGTGGCTGCAAAAATACAATAATTCTGTTCTTTTAAAAACATTCTTAAGTTATGTTTATCATCCATTTGCCTGGCCACCAAAAATATCGCTTTGAATTCTGACCCAGACAAAACAACAAATGAAATTATTGGTTAATAAAAATTGCAATAAATGAATTATTTGACCCAAATCCTTGAATCACAGAATGGCTAAATCAGTAAAAAGATAGCCCATAAAAGCCTGAAAAACAGAATATGTAATGAAATTTAGCTTGAAAACGGTTTTAGAATTCTGAAAGTGATGAAAACAAAGGTTTTGATGACTTTCAGAATTCTATAAGTGATGAAAACAAAGGTTTTGATGACTTTCAGAATTCTATAAGTGATGGAAACAAAGGTTTTGATGACTTTCAGAATTCTAAAAGTGATGAAAACAAAGGTTTTGATGACTTTCAGAATTCTATAAGTGATGAAAACAAAGGTTTTTACTACTTTCAGAATTCTAAAAGTATCCTGCAATTTTGTATATTGACATTAATGGTTGATGGATTGCTGATTCTCGATATTATCATTAATTTTGCTCCCTTAAAATATATAGCAATAAAAATTATAACACCATGAAAAAGTTACTCTTCGTTATCAGCATGATCAGTTTAAGCATTCTATTTGGCGGATGTCCATACAGTTCAAAAGTGCCAATGGATAATCCCACAGAAAAGATAAATTCCAAATTTATTGGTACTTGGGACGAACAAAAGGATGGGGATGTTTATAAAATATCGAAAAAAGATGATTTCAATTACGAAATTGAAGTAACAAACAAGAAGAACAACAGCAGCAAACTGGATCATTACATAGCTTATTCTACAGTCATAAATGGCGTAACATTCATGAATATCAGCGAAACGAGTTCTGATAAAAAATACATGATTTGCAAGATTGAAACCAGTGGCGATGATTTTATAAAGGTGTTTATGCTTACCGAAAATATTGAAGAACAGTTTACCGCCCCTGAAAAATTGAAAAGTTTTGTTTCGGCAAACATGAAAAACAGTTATTTATACGATAAGGATAAAATGATCCTCATTCGTAATAAAAACTAATTGTATCGTTGCTTATTCTGCAACCCAATCCAAGGACTTGAACGTTTTTTTCTTC
>CAIWCG010000224.1 GCA_903911135.1 uncultured Bacteroidota bacterium | reverse complement strand
TATTCCCCTTTTTATTCAGCAATTCTTCCCAAGTCTTTATCTTTCCTGTTACAAAAATATCCGTAAATTGTTCCTTCGTGATGCCTTGTTTTATCAAGTCATTATAAAAAGGGTTTTTGGGATTGATGGTTGGTACAACGGCATCCTTGGTTACAGCAATTCCAAAGGCTCCTTTCTTTGTTTCTTCTGAAGAGATTTCGCGCGAAACCATTCCCATATCAATCATGCCTGATAATGCATCGGCCATGCCTTTTCCGGCACCACCAGCCTGTACATCTATCTTCACAGCAGGGTTTATCTTATGAAATTCCTCTCCCCACTTTACTGCCAATGGATACAATGCAAATGCGCCCGAAAGAGTTATGGTACCTTTGAGTTCATCCTTTTTTTCTTCTGTGGTTTTCTGATTGCAGGAAATCCATCCTGTCACTATTAAAATGATAAATACGATTTTGATTTTCTTTTTCATGTTTAAATATTTTATTAGTTTAATTTTTGTTGACTGTAAGTTGCTTTTAGCAAGTTTGATTTTGGCTTAAATTCTTAAAGTTCATAATATACATATCGTCTATCGGTTAGATGGGCGCAAATATATATATTATTTTACAAATCAAATGATAGAGTATTAATGAATGACTTTATAATAGGGGTTTATATAGTATAATGATGACTATAACAGCATTTTCAATAAAATGACATCTGTATCTATTTTTTATTATTTTTGCGGTGTTCAAACAATTAATATAGGTATGAATAGAACACAAATTATCATAATAAGCACCACAAATAATCTGTCCGATTTCAATCCGGAGTTTAGATTTAGCCAACATTCAAAACAAATTATAAATGCAATTGTTTTCCTATTGTTAATGTTGATTATTACTATTATGACAGGATGCCATAATGAACCTAAAAAAGTCTCCAATTCCAAGGATACTCTGGTTCAATATCCCGAGAAAACGAAGATGTTGCTGCTAACTGACAGACCACCGCAATTGGAAACGCCAATAAAGGTTTTCAGACAGGACTTTACCCCAAACGAATCCTTTTTTGTCCGTTGGCATTTGGCAAGAGTATTGACCCAAATAGACATGGACACTTTTCGTTTGGAAGTTGTAGGACAGGTAAAAACCACTTTGAAACTATCATTGACTGATTTGAAAACAAAGTTCAAACCATATTCGATAGCAGCGCTTTGCGAGTGTGCCGGAAACTCCAGAAGCCTCTATAAACCGCGAGTTCCCGGTAGTCAATGGGTAAATGGTGGAATGGGAAATGCTGTTTGGAAAGGAGTTAAGGTCAAGGATATTTTGGAATATGCGGGTATCAAGGATAGTGCCGTAGATATTGCCTATGATGGTTTGGATGATGGTCCGCTTCCCGGTGTTCCCGATTTTGTAAAGTCCCTAGATGTAAAGCATTCCATGGATGGCGAAGTGATGATAGCCTATGAGATGAACGGACAAGACATTCCCATGCTGAATGGCTATCCTTTAAAGCTGGTAGTGCCCGGTTGGTATGCCACCTATTGGGTTGGTGCGCTGCATAAGATAGAAGTTTTGCCACATAAATATGAAGGTTTTTGGATGAAGAAAGCATATCTTATTCCTAACAATCCTCAAGCCGGCGAAAAGCCTGGTAGCCTTTCAAAAGACATGGTACCGATAACAAAATTGTCTTTAAGGTCGATATTTGTGGAACCAGAACCTGATGAAACCGGACATGTTGGGAAGCCTACTTTGGTAGAAGGTTTGGCATTCGATTATGGTGCCGGAATAAAGAGCGTAGAGCTTTCATTGGATAGCGGAGCCACTTGGGTTGCCGTAAAACTTGATGCTGAAATTGGCAAGTATTCATGGAGACGCTGGCGATATGATTGGGCTCCCAACAAGAAAGGTTTGTGGCATCTAAAGGTCAGGGCTACCAATAACGATGGCGTAATGCAAAGCGAAGCACAATGGAACAGAAGCGGCTACCAAAGAAATGTAATTGAAGAATTGGATTATAAAGTGGAGTAACATGAGAAAGAAACGAACACAATTCAGACTACATAATTTGAAACATCTTGCAATGATTTCGTTGATTTTATTGTTAATTGCAAGTTGTAACCAAGGTAATAAAAAGGAAGACAAAATCAGTGGATTGGAAGTAAAAGGTTCTGTTCATTCCATAAATCTGGAGTATCATGATCCAAACTTCAGTGACCAGGAAGGTAAAGATCTTTTCGTTGCAAATTGCACCATTTGCCATACCTTGAGATATATCAGCATGCAACCCGACTTTCCAAGAAAAACCTGGAAGGCGGAGGTAACTAAGATGGTAGAAAAGTTCGGCGCTCCCATCTTGCCTGAGAACGCTGAAAAGATTGTCAATTATCTTAACAAAATAAAAGGAAAAGATATAGCCAAGAAGTAGTTGTCATTACTTCTTTTTCCAAATATTGTTCTTAAGATTCGGATACCGTTTTTGGAATCCTATTGTTTATGAAATTAATGAACAATGGATAACAAATCATTAGCAATCCTATGAATACTCCAATACCAGCTATCAGGAAAGAGTGAAACCAAGGTGAAAGCATTTCCATCATCTGCTGAAAAATGGTTCCTTTTTGCTGTTCTGATGCCTTGATTATACCACATGCGATAAGGGAAATCCAAAATACCAAAAGAGAAATGTTCACCACCCAAAATCCCTTCTTGATGATGAAAGAATGGCTTGCTGACATCGAAATGTTTTCTTGCTGGATGATGAAAAAGAGGGAAGCCAAAAGTATCATTGTGTTGATTCCTATGGTAGTTCCCATAGCATGTGCCACAGTTATGTGTGTACCGTGAGTATATGCATTCACTGCAGGTATGGATATCAATATCGCTAAAGTAAGATTAAGAAAAACCCATACATCAGAACTGGAAAGGAAACGAATGGGCAACAGATGGATGTGTTGTCTGCTTTCATTCACTGATTTTTTCCAAGTATAGATGATGTTTCCGAGAATCAAGAGTTCTGTCATGCTGATGATGTAGGCAATGTTGCCTATCCATGGGGCAGACGGTACGATGTAGATATGATGTCCCCAATTGAACATCAGATTGGTGAGGCCTAGGAAATAAAAGAAAAAGACCTTGTTCGAACGGGTATGGATTTCGTTGCCGCTTATCTTTTCCATGATGTAAAACGCCGTACCATAAACGAGCATGTTCCAAGATCCTACCAGTGAACCCATCGATTTCCATTGAACCGTTACATCCCTCACTATGTTGTCGCGGAAGAAAGGAATGGTCCATAAATAGGTTTCCAAAAGGGTGAAGAAAAAGAACGAAATCCCTGTTGTCCACATCCAGATGTAGATGGGAGCCTGCAAGAATTTCCCCTTGATGGTCATGAAGAAATTCACCATGAACAAAACCCATGTAAGCAACATGGGAAATGCAAGATAAGGTGGAAATTCCAAGTACTCTTTTCCTCCAAACTGATTGGTAAAGAAGCAGAATAGTATTGCACAGCCGGTAATTACAAAAAGGATGAAATGAAGGTAAGCCAATCTTATGGAATATAATTTACCGAATATCTTAGGCAGGTAATAATAGATGCCTCCGATGGCTGCAGAGAAGATCCATGTTACCACCAAAGTGACATGCAATGGCCGTGCTTTCGTGAAGCCCATACTTTCCTTCAGGAAGAGTGGCAGGATGTATTGAAATCCGCCGATGACGCCGAAAAATATGCCAACCATCAACGCTATTATTGCAGATGCAAGAAATAAGAATGTTACTTGTCTTGAACTGTTCATTGCCTTTATTGATTCATGATGGGGCTTGTTCCTTTATTCTTATAGGTAATGGCGGTGGCATCCACATATTTCAAGAATTCCACCAGTTCCTTGATTTCAGTTTCACTCAAATGGAAATTTGGCATCCTGACACTTCCGTTTTTAAGCAAAGCCGCTGCATAAGCCTCACCTTTACCTGGCTGGGAAATCTCTGTTGTCAAGTCGGGACCCAAATATCCCCCCAATCCATAAATCTGATGGCAGGCAGTGCAGTTATATTTCTGAAAAAGCAACTTCCCCCGTATCGACTCATCGCTCATCTTTACATTTGGTCCTTCCGTTCCTAGGGTATATACATAGGCTGTAAAGGAGAGGAACAAAAGTATCAAGATTATGAAAACGATTAGTCTATTCATAGTCAAAATATCAATTTGTTAATAGGTAAACTTTAAAGTTCTGCATTTTCATGTTGCCATCTTTAGAAAATCATTTCAATCATCTCTACTCTTAACTCTCATCATTCAATACAAGGCGAGCTATAGCTTTTGCTTGTTGTCGTATCTCTGGTATGGCCGTAGTTTCCCATAATACACCTTTCAAAGGAGGGCCCAGTGTGAAAATATTTCTTGTAGCCATCCCCAATTTTCCAATAATCCTTCCATCAACAGTGGCATCCAAACCTAAAGATAGTTCGTCTTTTCTGATGATTCCTTCCATCATTAGATTTTTTATCAATGGACTGTCAATTTTTTCATAATCCGTTTCGGTTCCTGTACAATTAATGATGGAATCTATTGTCAGTGTATTAATTTCCCTTGAATCCTTGCTGCCATATTTTATTGACATGGAAGAATCATTTTGTTTTATTTCGAGGATTTTTCCCTTAAGGATTTCAAACCTTTCCTTGCTCCTTAAATCAGACAATTTATCGTAACATGCTCTTGGCATTCTGTGTCGGGCAACAGCCCATAAGTGGCCTGCTCTTTTCATGAACTTCCTTTTTTCATCTGGTGGCAGGGCTATCCATATTGCTGATGAATGAGGGCGCAAACAATCAATTACAGATCTCCAATCCATCCCCGTATTTTGTGCGATTTTAATGTGCCTATTTATGGATTTCAACAGTTCATAAAATGCTTTCACTCCCTTTATTTCCTCATAAAAAGAAGGATATGGTTTTGTTGGTGCACTTGGCATGGTAAGCAAACCATTGCGCGAAATTGCATATATTTTTCCCTCATGGCCATTGTTCATTAAGGTCAAAACAAAGTCTGTCATGGTGAGACCGGTGCCTAATATCAGGACATCTGAACTTTTATTTATACGTTCTGAAATATCATTCATCCATGGGTTTTGATAATAGTTTTTACTGGATATATAATTCATATCCTCAAGCCTTAAGTTAGAAGGCTTGAAGTTTCCAAATGCTAAAATCACCTTATCTGTTTCTAGAATTTCATCATCGGTAAACTGGATGAATGTTCTTGAAGATTCATTATAAATTCTTACGGCTTCCTTGTTTATAAAAGTTACCGTGACATCATCACTTTTATTTTTAATTGCCTTGTCCAGGCAGTCTCTAAGATACCTTCCGTATATTTTACGGGGAACAAAATCAGCAACATCATATGAATAGCCATTCTTGTTTAGCCAATCGGTAAAGTCGCTTTTATTGTCTGGAAATGCACTCATATTATGTGCCGGAACATTCAGTAAATGAAAGTCCTTATCCGTGGAATAGGCAAACCCCAAGCCATATTCGGTTTCCTTTTCGATGGCATGAACATGAATTTGTTCGGATGTCTTTTCTTTCAGTAAGTTGATAAGCGACAAGGTGCCACTTGCACCTCCACCTATGATTGCTATCGATTTCATTTTCCTGTTATGCCCGTTTTATTTATGTTTTCTTTGAATTCCAACGACAAAAATCGATAGCTTAGAACTTTAACGAATGAACCAACAAAGTACCTTCTTTTTCTTCTCATCATCATCCATGTTTAAGGAAGCCTTTTTTAATATTCTTATTGTCTATCGGATTAGTGGGCGCAAATATATGTAAAATATCTTTAAACGAATGCAACACTTTTAAAGAATATTCATGTTCGCCATAAAAACTGTTAAACGGGTGCATCAAAACGGTTATTTCTTCCTAGCTAAACTCTTGACCATTTTCTTTTCCTTTTTAACCATTTGGCTAAGGGTGGTATTATCCAGCAGGTTTACGGTCACTTCCCTAAGGTCCTTCATCAGGGAGCGGATGGAGCAGGTCTCTTCGTCGGTACATTCATCGCATTTGCGGTAGTATTTATAGGTAACGCAGGGAGTCAATGCCACGGGGCCATCAAAGAGCCGGATGACATGCCCCATGTTGATGTCATTGGGGTCTTGCCGAAGATTATAGCCACCGCTTTTGCCCAAGGTGCTTTGAAGGATGCCATCCTTTTTCAGTTCCAGCAGGATGACCTCCAAAAACTTCTTGGGAATCTTTTCTTTTTCTGATATTTCACTGATCATGATGGGAGTTTCCCTCTTTTCTTTGGCAAGAAATATCAATGCTTTCAGTCCGTACTTTGCTTTTTTCGACAACATATGCTAACGTTATAAATAAAATCCTGGTTTCCCCAACTATCTTTCATCATTTTTGGAACTGCAAATATAATATTATGACATCAACAAAAAGTCTCCCCAGCATCTGCCGGAGAGACTTTCATGAATCTTTACCTATTCCCCCTTACAGCACCGGACTATCCACATAAGTCATGAATCCTTCGCCACAAGTTTTCTTGATGTCGGCGATGACGAACTTGGTGGAGGGGAGGATATTCAATACTTCTTTGCTTTCGGAGTGTTCTTTGCAGAGGGGCAGGATGTAGATGGTGGAATCTATGGGTTTGGAATGCAAATCCAAACCATCCAGTTTATGAACGTGCGTCCCTACGATGTCCACCTTGCTGCATCCTGCCACCACGCAGCCTGTTATTTGGCGGAAGCTGAAGTTCTTGTAATGCTGAAACCAGTTGCCGCATCTACAATTCTTTTCTGTCGGGTTACTGCTGATTTTTACTTCTATCATTGTGTTTATTTTTATTATTGTTTCTCAT
>CAIWCG010000223.1 GCA_903911135.1 uncultured Bacteroidota bacterium | reverse complement strand
GCGGCGAAAAGGCAAAGCCTTTTCGCCGCTAGCTAAGCAATTATTTATGCATTGATAATCAATAAAATTCGATTACGATTTTTTTTCGACACCATCCATTTAACCCTCCGCACCATCCATTTAGCCCTCCGCAGCATCCATTTAACCCTCCGCAGCATCCATTTAACGCTCCGCAGCATCCATTTAACACTCCGCACCATCCATTTAATGCTTCGCACCATCCATTTAATACTCCGCAGCATCCATTTAAACCTCCGCAAGTTCCATTTAACCCTCCGCAGCATCCATTGAGCCTCCCACAAGTCCTATTTACAACCCAAAATGCCCTGTATATACAGATTATCAACACATTATTTAATAAAGCCCGAATCCTATCGCTAAAATTCGGGTTTATGGACAGTTCTAAAAATTAGCTTTCCCTTCTCTTTTGGAAAGGAGTCTGGGCTGAGGCCTCGATTTTTCCATCCACCCCTCAAAATATTCATGCCAATTCCAACATTTCCCTATCCCCTTCCAGAGGGGTCAGGGGTGAGGCCTCATTTCACAAACCCAACCTTCTACCTCCAAAATCCAGACCCAAAATCAGCCCATCCACTCCTTAAAACAGAAACCTCGAACTCAAAATCAGAACTCTCGTACCCAAAATCAGACTCCTCGTACCCAAAATCAGAGTCCTCATACCCTAACTCAAAACTTTTTTGACCCAAAATCAACGCTCTCGTACCTTAAATCAGACTCTTCGTACCCTAAATCAGACTTTCAATACCTTAAATCAGACTTTCAATACCCTAAATCAGCCCATCCACTCTTAGACTTTAAGCCTCCACCCACACAATTCCATTGATAATCACCACATTAAAAAATCCCCAAAACCTGAACAAATCACGACTTCAGGTTTCCAAATCCATCCAACTCCAAAAAATCCTCGGCCTTTCCTATATTGATTTTTTTCAATTCGTAAATTAGAAATAATTTATGTAGATTTGTGCCGATAAAAAATAAATAAAAATCTCAATAATTAAAAATTAATTAAAATGAAAAAAACAGTACTAATTTTAGCGTTCGCACTTCTTACATTCTGTTCATCTTTTGCGAAGGATGTTGACATGACAACAGCAATGAATGTTGCAAAGAATTTTTACACTTCTAAGGCAACTATCAAAAACAATTTTGACAAGCAAAGCTTAACGCTTTCGCTTGCCTACAAGTACAATTTGGCAACATCAAGTTCGTCTGCAAAGTCCTTAACCACGGAAGGAAATGCGTATTACATTTTCAATGTAAATGCTAACGATGGTTTTGTAATCATTGCAGGGGATGATATTGTAAAGCCTGTTCTTGGTTATAGCAATGAAGGAACTTATGATGGTAATAACTTACCCCCAGCCTTTCAAGAATGGATGGAAAATTATAGCGCACAAATTCTTTTTGCAAAGCAAAATAATGTTCAGGCAACTGTTGAAATAAAAAATGGCTGGGATGAATTGATAAATAACACCTATCAAAAAAAAGCTAAATCAATACAAACGGTAAATCCTTTACTATCCACCACTTGGAATCAGAGTCCTTATTATAATGCGCTTTGTCCAGGAGGATCAGTTACAGGTTGTGTTGCAACTGCTATGGCGCAAATTATGAAATTCTGGAATTACCCAGCAACAGGAACTGGATTCCATCAATATAATCATGCAACTTACGGAACGCAATCTGCAAACTTTGCAGCAACAACTTATAACTGGGGAGCAATGCCAAACAATGTTACATCCTCAAATAGTGCTGTTGCTACCTTAATGTATCAATGCGGCGTAAGTGTTGATATGGATTACAGTCCAACAGGGAGTAGTGCCTATGTAATTGCTTTGGATAATGCAGTATGTGCGGAAAATTCTTATAAAACTTATTTTGGATATGATGCAACTACCATTCATGGTTATCAAAGGGCAAGTTATACTACAACTGTTTGGAAAAATTTATTAAAAACGGATTTAAACAATAATCAACCTATACAATATGCAGGGTTTGGACAAAATGGTGGACATACTTTTGTTTGCGATGGCTATGATGCAAATGATTTCTTTCACATGAATTGGGGCTGGGGTGGTCAATACAGCAACTATTTTGATTTGGATGCATTAACACCAAGCACTCACAATTATACTGATGGACAACAAGCAGTAATTGGAATTAAACCTGCTGTAATAACTGGAAATTCAACTATTGATATGTATTCATCTATCACGATTAATCCAAATCCAATTGGCTTTGCACAAGCATTTACAGTGAATGCAGATGTCATAAATAATGGCACCAATAGTTTCAGTGGGAATTTTTGTGCTGCATTATTTACCTCCAATGGCGATTTTGTTGACTATGTTCAAACCCTTTCAGCAAGCAGTCAGCCATTACAACCAGGTTATCATTATACAGGTGGTCTTACTTTTTCAAATACAGGTGTTTTAGCTGTGCCAGGAAATTACATCATTGGAATTTATTATCAAGACCCTAATGGTAATTGGTATTTAGCTGGGGATGCCAATTACACCAATCCTGTAGGTGTAGTTATCAATTCACCAATAGATTACATCCAACTGTATTCTTCAATAACTGCAACTCCCACAACTTTTGTTCAAGGCCAGGCAGCTTCCGTAAATGTAAATTTGATAAATGACAATACTGCTACTTATTACGGACAATATTCAGCGGTGCTTTATGATTTAAGTGGCAACTTTGTTGAAACCATTGGTACTTATACAGAAACATTAGGTCTTCCTGCAGGTTACACTTACTCCACTCCATATATTACATTTAGTACAGCATCAATAACGGCAGCACCTGGCACATATATATTAGCGATACAGGAGTTGGAGAATGGTTTTTCTACATCGTATCTTGTAGGTGGACAATATTATTCACAGCCAATAAATATTGATGTTGTTGCTCCTTCATTGTCTCCAGATATTTATGAAGTGAATAACACACAAGCAACAGCATATACCTTACCATTAACCTGGGCTGGAAATACATCACACCGTCTTACAACTGGTTCCAACATTCATATTACCACAGACAATGACTACTATAAAATAAATTTAGCAAGTGGGTATAATTATACAATTACAGCAAGAGTACATGACAGTTACAATAGCAGTGCCGGAACATTTACTTGTGATGTGTTGTGGGATTATAATACTGGTAGTGGTTGGTCACCAACTTATGATGATATTATGCCTGGTAATATTGTTGTGAATGGAGCAGGAACTGTTTATTTCTTTGTTGCCCCTTATTTCACTGGTTTAACTGGAACCTATCTGCTTGATATTACTATTAATCGAGTATCAACCGTTGGAATAGATGAGTTAAATATCAGCAATATTTTTGAAATTTACCCAAATCCTGCCTCGAATAATTTGAACATAAGAATTTCAGATTTTACTACAATCGATAAACTTAAACTTTTGAATATTCTAGGACAAACTATTTCTGAAACTACCCCAACGCAATCTATAACTCAATTTGATTTAACAGGTATAAAAAAAGGAATGTACTTTATCGAAGCAATAGAAAACGGAAAGACATATTCCATGAAGTTTATAATCAATCAATAAATGAAATGGAATTTGCTTTTAGTTGGTACATTTTTAATTAGTTGTTGTAATTCAAATAAACAAGTAAACACTACGGTTCGTTCTCCTGACAAAAATATTAGTCAGGAGAACAAACCTGTTGAAAGTAAGCCGCTAGATTTTTCAGCAAGTCCTTCTGTAATAATATACAAAACCAAAAGGGATTATTGGAATAAGGTTTCAGTTACCCTCAATGATGATAAAACAAAAATTATTTCCTATCCTGCTGCAAGGGATATTTTTTACGAAGGGAAATTGGCATTGCCAACAAAATTAAATGATGGGTTTTTATTAGACAACAGAGGGATAAATAAAAATGTTGCATTTTTAAATATGACCTATGAAGAATACAGCAAACAAAAGGAAGTTCCATTAATAAGCGAAATGATGAAGATGATAATTGATAAAGACCCTTTAGCAGAAATGTATAATTGCGGAAGTCGTTATCAATACAAAGACATCATAAGCGATTTGAATAAAATTATTGCAGACAAGCAATTAGGCCGATTTAAGAAACTTTTATAGACTTATGAATTTACACTTCAAAATCAAGTAAGGGACAAAATGAAAAATACATTATCGAATTATGAAAATATTCAACCATTAAAAAAAGCGATTTTATTGTTTGGATTTTTGCTTTTAACGACATTTGCAAAAAGTCAAACTAGTCAAGAGGTTATTAGAGAATTTCAAAATTATATTAATCAAGATTGGGCTGTTGCAAAAAATGGTTTGATTATCCTAAAAACAGATCCTAATATAATTGAAATGCTAGATAGGACACTTCAAAAAATTGCCATAAAGGGAATAGATGGCGGAGTTGATGAGATTGCAAATATTCTATATGAGAAGAAACAGATTAAGTATTTAAGCCATGAGTTTAGGAAAAACATGGAAATCCGTATTAAAAATCTTCTTCATGTAATTAAAGCAAAAGACTATCCTAATATTTTGCTTCAACTACCTGATTTGGGATTATATATTTATAATTTTATAAATGAAGCCCAACCTATGGATTGTGAAACGGCAAAAACGGGTACAATTATTCTAATAAATAATTCTTCTAATCCTTATGATGTTTATATTGATAATATACTTTTAGGAAGAATTCAAGGTAAAAGTCGAACTGAAAAAATACTTTTAAAAGAAGCTGATAATCGTATATTATATGCAAAACAAGTAAGCGGATATTTACTTTCTCCAACTGAAAGGACAAATTATATAAATATTATAAGTTGTTCAGATAATAGTTGGCAGTTTCCATAAATCGTTTCATAAGCTTAATATAGCCCAAACCCTAATACTGCTCATGGTCATTCGGGAAATCGCTCGATTTGATGCCCCGCTGCGCAGGATTTGCAATCCTGCGCCTACTCACTTCGGATTTTTAATCCCTCCTCCCGATGCACCTAAAATATTTTTGCGTTAAGAAATAAAACAGCAGGCACCAAGCCAAGAAAGCAGCCAAGTCCGCCCATCAAATGCCCACTATCCATCGCATCCTTCGGCGGGCCTAGTGCTGCTTCGCAGAAAAGCTGTTTTATTTTAGCAAAAAGATTTGAGTGCGATTCTTTTGTTTCTTTACTTCTAAAGAAAAGAAATTAAAAAATAAAAAATCTTCGGAATCCCAGCTGAGTAAACAACCGGACAGGTAGCCGCCTTTTCCGGCTTCCTGTATGGTTTACAGTAATAATGAAACCTTCAGGAGCTTTGCACCTTACCGGATTCATTAATCATTGCTTATATAATCGCATCCGTTTCGGTGCCATCATAAAAACAAAACCCTAATACTGCTCATGGTCATTCGGGAAATCGCTCGATTTGATGTCCTTGATGTATAAGCCTACCGCCTCCTGGATTTCTTCAAACAGATTCAGATATTTTCTTAAAAACCGAGGATGAAACTTGTTGTTGATGCCTAGCATATCATGCGACACCAGCACTTGGCCATCCACTCCGTTTCCTGCCCCAATGCCTATCACCGGTATCTTCACTTCTTGCGCCACTTTGGCTGCCAACCCGGCAGGAATCTTTTCTAACACGATGGAGAAACAGCCCGTCTTTTCCAGCAACACGGCATCTTCTATCAGCTTGTTAGCCTCCTCATCTTCCTTGGCACGAACGGCATAAGTTCCGAATTTATATATCGATTGTGGCGTCAATCCAAGATGTCCCATCACCGGTACACCGGCAGATAAAATCCTCTCGATGGAGTCCTTCACCTCCCTGCCACCTTCGAGTTTGATACCATGAGCCCCCGACTCTTTCATGATTCGGATGGTTGATTTCAAAGCCTCTTTCGAGTCGCCTTGGTAAGAGCCGAATGGCAAATCGACAATGACCAAAGCCCTGCTCACACCACGAACTACAGATGAGGCATGATAGATCATCTGGTCCAGCGTGATGGGCAAAGTGGTCTCATGACCCGCCATCACATTGGAGGCCGAATCGCCTACCAGCAACACATCTATTCCTGCTGCATCAAGGATTTTGGCAAACGAAAAATCGTATGCCGTTAGCATGGAAATCTTTTCACCGTTACGCTTCATCTCTTGCAGCGTGTGGGTAGTAACTTTTTTAACTTCTATTGGGTCAGACATATTAATGAATTTTAATGATTTGTGTTGTTATTGTTTGGAACTGCCGGTTTCTTCGGAACTGTTCCCGTACTGTCGGCTTTCGTTTTTGGAAAGCTTGCATTGGTCCTGTTGGTTGGGTTGGTCTTTGGTGGCAGCGGCTTTGCAACCGGCTTATATTTGTTGTATAGAGTTTTGTAATAGGTCAACGAATCAGCTAATACACTGCTCCGTTGCATCAGGAAATCGTTCTTTACTTTTTCATCCTTCAAGGTATTGGTCAATGAAATGATGATGTCTCCATTTTCATTGTCCTTAAGCATTTCTTGCACTTTCTTATAGGTGAATAACAATCTCTTTAACGAGTCATTGGTTGACATCACCTGCTCTATCTGTTCCCTAATTATCTTGATGTTCTCCTCTGTAAAGATAGAGTCTTTGTTTGGAGCAGGTTTTGTCCCTATCTGTGGATTGTCAGAATACGCAACCAATCGTTTCAACTCTTCATTCTCCTTCACCAATTTATTGTTTTGTGTCTTGAGCTTTACAACAGTTTCGCTTAACACAGATACCATGTCAGAAGGAGTATCGGACGTTGCTTTGGTATCCGACTTTTTAATCACAGTATCTTTTATTGGGGAAGTGGATCGGGAATATTTATTGTTGGAATACACATAAAAATAATCCACGAGTCCATTCGAAGAAGGGCCGATGATGATTCCCATTTTCCCGAATGTATACGTCTTTTCAGTAAAGGAAAATTGGAACATTCCATTGATGTATATATCGTAGTCCTTGTTGAAACATTTCACTTCTATAGTATTGTATTGCCCAATAGGTTTGATGTCATTTGATTTCACCCATCCTACATTAATATCATCACTTGTAATGTATTTATAGGATGTTCCATTAAGTTGCTTCACTCTATACTGGCGGTTTCTGTTGTATTCAAAAACAAACCCTCCATTGGGATGTGCCATAAAGATAATGCCTATGTTTCCTTCATCATCAGCTGCCTGTTCAAGTTTAAGGTTGACTTTCATATCGAAGGATTCCAATTGGTTTTCCCAGTTGGTAAAGGCAACGTATTGGGTTGAAGAGTTTTTCCGGTTAAGAATATAATCTCCATTCTGAATGACAAATAAATTGTCGGCATTGGTAAATATCGGCCAGTTTTGTTTGTCAGCATCGAAGTTTTCAATATACTCGGTATGCTGAAATTTCTCTGAAACCAATTGCCCGTACGCTTGGTTCAGCATCATGTTAAAACAACAATAAATAAGATAATTCTTGAACTTGAATGCCTGCATATGTAGATTTATAACGGCGTCAAAAATAGTAAAACAATCCTAATTGTTATTTATGACAATAATGATACACTCATTTAAATACTCGAAAAATTCATTCTATTTATTAATTGAATAAAAACAAGGAAGACTGAGATTCAGCATAAGGTTCTATGTAAACATCCCGTGTTGACGAATTAATATATAAGATGATGACCATTTTTAATTATTACATGTTGGATATATTAGTTTATAAATATACCATTTAATAAATTTTAACAAAATTAACAAGTTGAATATCAATGGTATAAATAATTACAATGCAATAAATGGTACTATGTATTGCATAGTATTATATTTATTTTGTAGTTTTGCCGCCATGGAAAATTATATAGCTAACGTAGAAGCGCAAATGAGAAAGGGGATACTCGAATTATGTATCCTTAATATAATCGCAGCTGAGGAATCCTATCCATCTGATATTATTCTCAAATTGAAGGAATCAAAAATGATTGTAGTGGAAGGAACTTTGTATCCACTGTTGACAAGATTAAAAAACTCTGGTTTACTTTCTTACCAATGGGTGGAAAGCACAGGAGGACCGCCCAGAAAGTATTATAAGCTTACTGACAAGGGCGAAGAATGCCTTACAGAATTAAATAAAACATGGAACGAATTAATATTTGCAGTTAAAAAAACAATAAAAAAATCAAAAAGAAATGAAGAAGACAGTAACAGTTAACATCGGTGGAATTGTATTTCACATTGATGAAGATGCTTATTTATTATTAAGCACTTATTTAGAGTCAATTAAAGCGCATTTTCATACATCAGAAGGTAAGGATGAGATTACTTCTGATATTGAAGCGCGAATTGGAGAGTTGTTTACCGATAAATTGAAATCTGGAAGGCAGGTGATAAATATTGATGATGTGAATGAAGCTATAGCTATCATGGGAAAACCGGAGGATTTTGGAGGTGAAGCAAAAACAACAAATTCTTATGTCAATGATGATAAAAATCAATGGTCCAGTGGCAATTCAAAACGTAGGGTATATAGAAATCCTGATGACAAGGTTTTGGGAGGCGTATGTTCTGGTATCAGCTATTATCTGGATTTGGATCCTCTGTGGATACGATTGGTTTTCGCCATTATGTTCTTTGGGTTTGGGTCTGGTTTATTGCTTTACATCATTCTATGGGTTATCATTCCTGAAGCAAAAACTACTGCTGAAAAATTGGAGATGAAAGGTGAAAAAGTAAATGTTGAAAACATTGAAAAAAACATTAAGGAGGAAATGGAAAACCTTAAAAACAAGTTTGAGGACTTTAAGAATGAAGCGAAGAATATGGGTTCAAAGGCTAAGGTCAATAAAGCAAGAGGTGCCATAAGCAGTATCCTGCATGCATTTGTTGAAGTGATTCTTTTTGCAGTAAATATCTTCGTCAAGTTCTTTGGTTTCATATTTATCATTGTTGGCATAGCCATTTTTGTAGCCATTATCCGCCTGATGCTTGGTTTTATGGGTATCATGCCAATAGGAAACACCGATTTGGCTGGCATGTTTTTCAATTCGCATGGGCATTTGTTTTGGGCAAGCATCGGAGTTACCTTATTGATAGGCATCCCTTTGTTAATGCTTATGTATAAAGGCTTTAGGTTGATCTTTAACATCAAGACCAAAAACAAAACCTTGAATGCGGTAGCTGCAAGTTTCTGGATAGTTGGCCTAATAATCAGTTCCATCATTTTCTTTGGTTTTTTAGAGAACTATAGCGAAAGAAGTACTGTAAAAATCGACTCTAACATAACTCAACCTGCAGGAGATATCTTATATGTGGACATGAACCCAAAGGATATCTCTGATTGGAGCCATAAAAGCTACATTCAGTTTGGTGATATTGGTAATTTTTACACCGAAAACAATCAGATAATCTTTAGAGATGTAGAATTGAAAATACTTAAAAGCGATAACGACAAGTTTCAGCTGATAAGGGTTCAGTCTGCAAGAGGAAAGACAAACAAAGATGCCGCAGAGGCAGCCAATTCAATCAATTCGGAAGTGATGCAAAAGGATTCATTGGTTGTTTTAAGCAATTTTTATTCGATAGACAGCAAGGCCAAATATAAATTCCAACAGTTGCGATACATATTGAAAGTTCCGGTAGGCAAAAGCGTTTATCTGGCAAATAAAACCAGAAAGGTGCTTGATGATATCGACAATGTAAGTGATACTGATGACAAAGATATGGTTGATCATAAATGGACGATGACTGAAAAGGGCTTGAAGTGCATCGATTGCAAAGAAATGTAATACGTTTTTCTCATACTAAGCTTGAAATCCCCCGAAGAACTTGTTTCTTTGGGGGATTTCTTTTTACTTATTCTATAAAGGCAATTTGATTTTGCCGATACTGCTTTTTGATTAACGAAAACTGGGATTTTTTTCCTTATTTGCCAACCCTTTGCAGGCCTTTCGAAGCCAGTTCGTATTCAGGATTAAGGCTTAATGCTTTCTTGTAATCCAAGGATGCAAACTTGTTGTTGCCTGACCCTTCATAGCTCAATCCCCGCATGTAATAAGCCTCTGCATACTTCGCGTCACAATCTATTGCATCGGTAAAATGCCTTATGGCCTTCTCATTGTTCTTCAGATATACATAATTGATGTAGCCTAAATTATAATGTGCATTCTTATACTTCGGATCGAGCTGTAGAATGATGGCATAATCCTGTACTGCCTTCTCCAAATCACCACGTTCCTGCAGATACAAACCTCTTGCATAATAAGCCTCAATGCTGTTTGCCCGAAGACTGATTGCCGAGGTGAGATACTGCAATGCCAAGTCGTCTTTCAGCGATGAAAATACCAGACCCAACTCCATGTATGCCTCATAATACTTTGGGTTTTGCTCGATGGCAGTACGGAAACTCGAAATCGTCTTTGCCGTGTCCTTCATCTCCTTGAACGTCATGCCTTTCATGAAGTAGGCTCGCGGATTGTTGATGTCTATCTTCAGGGCGGCGTCTATGTATTCGATGGTTTTCTTGTAGTCTTGCACAAACAGATACAGTTCTGCCAATTTCAAATATCCCTGTACATTTTTAGGGTCCAGTTTTATGCATTTCTCCAAGGCCTCCTTAGAAAATCGGGTCTTGTTCAAGGAAAAATAAATGTCTGCTATCGTAAGATAATACGGTGCCTTGAAACTGTCCATCATCATCGCCTGATTCATGTCTGCAAGTGAGGCATTCAAATTCTTCAACGACAGATAAAGCATGGCTCTTTCATGATACAGGTCTGCATTCTTCGGATTCGCCTTCAGCTTTATGGTAAGCTCATCTATTTTCTTGTCGGCAGAGGTGCTGTCGGCAGCAACCACGGTGCTTTCCGGCTTCTTGCCACCATCTTTGCCATGACAGGAAACAAGAAACAGAACCAACAGCAATGCAAATAAACGAATGTACCGTTGCAGGTGCTTGACCGACATTAGAATAGACAAAATAAGCTCTTTTTGTTACGCAACCTTGGCTGCCAATGCGGCCCTAATCTTTGCTTCTATCTCCTCCGAAAGTTCCGGATTGTCGTTCAGCAATTGTTTCACCGCATCACGGCCTTGTCCCAGCTTGGCATCACCATAGCTAAACCAAGAACCGCTCTTTTTGATGATATTCTGCTCTACGCCTATATCCACAATCTCTCCATTTTTCGAAATCCCCTCTCCATACATGATGTCGAACTCTGCAAACCGGAAAGGAGGTGCCACTTTGTTCTTAACTATCTTTGCTCTTGTCCTGTTGCCCACTATGTTTTCGCCATCCTTTATTTGTCCTATGCGGCGGATATCCACTCTTATCGAAGCATAAAACTTCAATGCATTACCACCAGTCGTTGTTTCAGGATTGCCAAATACCACTCCGATTTTATCCCTTAACTGGTTGATAAAGATACAACAGCATCCCGTACGGCTAATCGTTGACGTCAGTTTTCGCAATGCCTGCGACATCAATCGGGCATGTAATCCCATTTTGCTATCGCCCATTTCGCCTTCTATCTCGCTCTTTGGCGTAAGTGCCGCTACCGAATCGATGACGATGATGTCTATTGCGCCCGACCGAATCAGGTTTTCCGTAATCTCCAATGCTTGCTCGCCATTGTCAGGTTGAGAGATGAGAAGATTCTCCACATCTGCGCCCAGTTTCTTTGCATACGCCACATCGAAGGCATGTTCTGCATCAATGAAGGCTGCTATGCCGCCATTGCGCTGGCTTTCTGCTATGGCATGTATTGCCAAGGTGGTTTTACCGGATGATTCCGGCCCGAATATCTCTATTACGCGGCCTTTTGGGAATCCTCCCACGCCTAAGGCAACGTCCAATCCGATAGAACTGGTCGATATCACATCCATCGCCTCTATGGCCTTGTCGCCAAGCTTCATGATGGTGCCTTTTCCATAATTTTTCTCGATTTTGTCAATGGTCAACAGAAGGGATTTCATCTTTTCCTTAGCATCTGTCGTTTCTTCGTTCTTAGCCATGTTTTCGTTGTCTGATTTTTTATTTTTACTCATTATAATTGTGTTATTGCCGCAAAGAAACAAAATTCACGGGAACATATTCCGCATTCCTTTCCTCGCCATCGGCATCCTGATTTCTTGGGCAAGGGTCTGGATTATCTTATTCTGATTTTTGATGCTGCTATTATAGACCGATAAGGTACTATAATATCAGCATATCCTTATTTTTGAGACCATTTTTGGTTGAATATCCCCACGGTTGATGAAACACAGCACGTGTATGCTGCCGTGGGGCATAGCCCTGACATGCCCAAGCTTAGCCTCTTGTGCGAAGGCATTCTTGTGCGTAAGGAAGAGCTAACTGGTGGCTGGCAGGTGGAGACCATGGCGGCGAGAGGAGGTTTTAGGCTCCAAATTCTAATCATTTTTGATGCTAACCAAGTGTTTTTTTATCATTTTTGAGTGTTGAAAACGACAAAGGGGCTTGGAGTTGGGGCAAAAAGGATTTCTTTTTTGCTCGTCAAGACTTCTTTTTTGCTCATCAAGACTTCTTTTTTGCCCGTCAAGACTTCTTTTTTGCTCATCAAGACTTCTTTTTTGCCCGTCAAGACTTCTTTTTTGCTCGTCAAGACTTCTTTTTTGCTCGTCAAGACTTCTTTTTTGTCCGTCAAGACTTCTTTTTTGCCCGTCAAGACTTCTTTTTTGGGCTAAAAGTTTTATTTATTGTAATATAAACATACATTCTTGTCCTTTTAAGGAGCTGTTTACACTTGAAGGGGTGTGAAATGTGGCAAAAGAAACATTTGTCATGTAATAGGGTGGGTTTATTGACTAATTTTGCAACCAAATAATAATAATAACATGTCAAAACAAGCAAAAGTAATTACGAATTACGACAATCACAACATCGGCGAGATGGATGAGATTTGGACTAAAACCAAGGGGACTTGGACTACGGAGAGTTCTGGTGTTCATATGAACCCCAACTTCCTGTTTATCGGCACTACCGAGGCCGATTATTTAACAGCAGGAGGGAATTGGAAAACGGAGCATGGCCTGGCCTTGACTACCGATGCCCGAGTGCATAAAGATGCTGCCCGAGATAACTTGGTGACATTCAAAGAGAAAGCCACCATCATCACCGTGCAGATGAACACCCAACAATTGGGTAATGAGAGTAAACTTAAGACGGGAGGATTTCCGCTGGCCAAGGCTGGAGGTGTGGTAGGCATCATGGACCAACCGATCATCACCGGAATAGTTGCCATAAAAGGCGTTTCAGGGTCGGCTCGGCTGACCATGACTACGTCTCAGAAATATTGTGAAGGCACTTGGGTGAGAATAACAGATGTAGTGGCGGCTACAAGTGTAGAATCGTGGGTTAAGGAAGAACATGTTTTGGAATTCCTTGAGCTTGTTACCGCAAAAAAATACAGTTTCGAGGTAGCATATGCCGGCACCGACACTACCAAGGTGTGGTCGGCCAAAAGGGAGTTCGTAGCCCAATAAAGGAGCTTTTCTAGTTTCATTTTCATGTCGATGGCCCCATAACGTTGGGGCCATTTGCTTTTTATGCAATCGCCATGGATGGAAATAAGTTCAAAATAAAGTAATTTCAATGGCGTTAGGGATTAAAGGAATTTTATCTAATTTTACGGCCTTACCAATTACAGAAAATATGCATTCCATTCACCGAAAAAGGTATCTTGTTCCATTGCTTCGCAAGGTTTTATTTGTGATGATGATGGCCATTCCTGCAATAGGCATCGGCCAAACCACATGGAGCCTGCAGAAATGCATAGACCATGCCTTGAAAAACAATATCACCATCAAGCAAAACGAATTGAATGTGGAGACTTCGAAAGATAGGGTTGACCAGAGCTACGCAGCATTCCTCCCCACGCTGAACGGAAACATTTCGCATGGATATAACTTTGGCCGTACGATAGATCCATTCACGAATACCTTCGCCACAAATAGGGTTTTGAGCGAGAACTTCTCACTTAGCAGCAGCATGACCTTGTTTGCCGGCTTTCAACTCCACAACACGCTGAAACAAAGCCGTTTGGACTATCTATCAAGTTCGTATGACCTGAAGAAACTCGGCAACGACATATCATTAAACATCGTTTCCGATTATCTACAGGTGTTGTTTGCCATGGAGAACCTCACCATAGCAGAACAACAGATAGTCCTGATAAAAAAACAGCAGACCAACACGAACAACTTGGTAGAAGCGGGAAGTCAGCCTCGTGGCAGCCTATTGGAGATCAATGCCCAGGTGGCTACAGATGAGGTGGCCTTGATAAATGCACAGAATAACCTGGACCTAGCCTACCTTAACCTGAAACAAATGCTCGATGTAGATACGGCAAAGGATTTTGCGATAGAAAAACCGAAGATGGAGGCATCTCCATTCTTGATTACCAGCAATGAATTGGGTTCCATCTATTCAACAGCCGAGAAAAACCAGCCGGAAGTTTTGAGTGCCGACATGAAACTTAAAAGTTCGGAGGTGGGACTCAACATTGCCCGAGCATCAAGGAGTCCGCGCCTAACCATGAGTGGAAGTATCGGCACAGGATATTCGGATGCGAGAGAAAAATTGGCAAGTTATTCCATCACAAATTATTATCCGATAATAG
The DNA here is from genome assembly GCA_903911135.1 of uncultured Bacteroidota bacterium. GTDB lineage: Bacteria > Bacteroidota > Bacteroidia > AKYH767-A > JABDAW01 > JABDAW01. The sequence continues at coordinate 22,429 of CAIWCG010000223.1, read as the reverse complement.
GTGTCACCGATACATTGAACATACCCGTGCGTTCGATAATTCCGAATACCAGCGCCACTTATGAAAAGACGCCTTTCCGCGAACAGTTGGATGATAACCTGAACAAGAGTTTCGGTTTTAATCTCACGCTTCCTTTTTTCAACGGATGGTCTGCCAAGACGAGCATCAGTCGTGCAAAAATCTCGTTACAAAGTGCGAAATACAATTCGGAACAGGTTCGCCTCACGCTTCGAAAGTCCATTGAACAGGCCTATTATGATGCTACGGCATCCTATAAGAAATATATCGCCACACAAAAGAGCGTCGAGTCATTGACGGAGGCTTATAAGTATTCTCAACAGAAATTTGAGGTAGGACTATTGAACTCTTACGACTTTTTATTGTCAAAAAACAATTTGAACAAATCAGAATCCGATTTGCTACAGGCAAAATACGATTACATATTCAAGTCCAAGATATTGGACTTCTATCAAGGCAAATCATTAACTTTTTAAACGAACATTAAATCATGAAAAAAAATAAAATAATCTGGTATTTGGCAGGAGCATTGGTTGTTCTTCTGATATTCGTAGCTGTTGGCAAGAAAAAGGGATGGATTGGTTCCATTGACCCTATAGAAGTGAGCACCACCAAGGCAAAACATGCCGATGTAATTGAAAGTGTTTCTGCCAACGGGAAGATTCAGCCGGTAGTGGAAGTTAAAATCAGTGCCGACGTTTCTGGTGAGATAATCGAGTTGAATGTAAAAGAGGGAGATGTGGTGAAACGTGGTGATTTGCTTGCGAAAATCAATCCCGACATATACAATTCCGCATTGGATAGGATGGTTGCTTCCGTCAACTCATCGAAAGCGAATCTTGCCAATGCTAGAGCAAGGAAACTGCAGTCGGAATCTAATTTTTCAAAGACTGATGCCACCCATAAAAGAAACAAAAAGTTGTATGAACAAGGGACAATTTCGGTTTCAGATTATGAAGCGTCGCAAGCAGCTTATGATGTAGCAAAACAGGATGTGGAAGCGGCACAGCAGAATATCATTGCTGCCGAATTTGGTATCACTAGCGCCGAAGCATCTGTGAAGGAAGCAAGAGATAACTTGAAAAAGACATCCATATTTGCTCCTGTAGATGGAACAATTTCTAAATTGAATGTTGAAAAGGGAGAACGAGTAGTAGGTACTTCTCAAATGGCTGGAACTGAAATCATGCGTATTGCCGACATGAACAGCATGGAAGTAAATGTTGATGTAAATGAAAATGAAATTGTGAAAGTGCGTCTCGGTGATACTGCATTGATAGAGGTTGATGCCTATCTTAACCGCAAGTTCAAGGGTATCGTTTTCGAGATGGCAAATACTGCGAATACATCAGGCAGCAGCACCGATATGGTAACGAATTTTGTTGTCAAGATAAGGATTTTAATGGAGTCGTATCAGGATCTTATCCCCAAGGATAAACCTAATCAAAGCCCATTTAGGCCTGGCATGTCTGCTACTGTCGATGTACAGACAAAAACTTCCATTAACACCTTGGTCGTACCTATTCAGTCTGTCACTACTCGTGATACTTCCATCAAGAATAAAGGAAAGAAGGAGGAAAAAACCGTTGCCGACAACAATGATGACAAGCAGAAAAACCAAAAGGCCGATGACAAGGCAATGAAAGACAAAAACATCGAAGTCGTATTCCTTAACAATGGTGGTAAAGCAAAAATGAAGGCTGTGAAAATCGGTATTCAGGATAACAACAACATCGAGATTCTGGAAGGGTTGAGCGAAGGTGATGAAGTTATTTCTTCCCCGTACAGTGCTATCTCCAAGACCTTGAAGGATAACGATATCATTAAAATAGTTAATAAGGATGATTTATTCTCTTCGAACAAGAAGAAATAAAATAGTCAATTGGCTGTAATACTTAACATAGAATCTGCAACTGGTGTCTGTTCGGTTGCGATTGGACGAGATGGTCAAATGCTCTCATTGAAAGAGATCAATGAGGAACGCACCCATGCTGAAGTGATTACGGTATTCATTGAAACAGTTCTTAAGGAATCAGGATTAAAGTTAAAGGCAATTGATGCCATTGCAGTAAGTGGTGGGCCAGGTTCCTATACTGGATTGAGGATAGGTGTATCTACTGCAAAAGGATTATGTTATGCTCTCAATAAACCTTTGATTGCCATACCTACATTGGAATCCATGTCGTATGGTGTTATTGATGGATATACGAAGGGCTTGTTCAAAGATAAAATAAATGATGATGCTCCTGATGAGTTGCTTTTTTGCCCCATGATAGACGCCAGAAGGATGGAGGTTTATACTTCCTTCTTTGATATTGACAATCATGCCGTTAAAGATACTTCTGCAGATGTTATCCAATCCGATTCCTACGCTGAATGGTTTAAAAACAGGCGCTTGCTTTTCTTTGGCGATGGTTCATCAAAGTGCAAAGACGTTTTGTCTCATCAATCCAAGGCGATATTCCTGGATTACGTGTTACCATCAGCTTCCACCATGATACTCTTGTCGGAAGATAAATTCAATCATGGGCTATTCGAAGACTTGGCCTACTATGAACCGTTTTACCTGAAGAATTTTGTCGCCACCAAAGCGAAGGAAAACACGTAGTTGTTTATTTGAATCACGTAGTTGTTTAATTGCAGCATGTCAATTGTTATAACCGACGAATGGTCATTAATGGTTTTTTATCTATTTTTGCACCATGAACAATAAAAAACGATTTACCCTGATTGCCATATCATTAACCATCGGAACCATCCTTTCGGCGATGATATTGATATCTCATTACAAAACCGCCAATGCTCAATTGATGGGTAATATCTTCATCAATTTATTGTTCTCTGTTGCCGTGGTAGTGGGCATTGCGTTTTTGTTTTCAAGGATGAAAAAGAAATAGGGATGCAGTTGAAGAGGTTGTTCATATCAGTCATGCTTATGATGGGATTTGCTGTTTCCTCCTACTCCCAAACCGATGAAAAGGAAGGGAAAGTTACCTTGTTTCAAGACCCAAGGATAGATACCCTGATTAAACAGCATATAGAATACAATGCACATAAAACAACTCAACCGGGATATAGAGTGCAGATTTACTTTGGCAACCGCCGTGTACAGGCAGATGATGCCAAGGCCAACTTCTTGAAGAAATATCCCGATGAAGATGTATATCTCATCTATCAACAGCCTAACTATAAGGTAAGAGTGGGTGACTTCAAGACAAGGTTGGAAGCCTACCGTTTCTATCGGCAGATAGTGGCCGACTTTGGCTCTACCTTCATCGTAAAAGATGAAATCAAAAAGAAATAATCGTTAAAAACTATTCCGTTTCTTATTCCTTTAACCCATACTTGTCCATATACTTCTTGTAAAGTTGTTTCTGGATATTGTCAAGGTTAATGTTCTTGCCTCTGATGAAGGCATTCGAGATGTTGTTCGATTTCATGTCCAAGGCATCACCATCAGAGATGATTAACGTGGCATCCTTACCCGTTTCTATCGTTCCTGCCGTTTTGTCTATGCCAAGTATCTTGGCGGCATTCAAAGTTATGGAAGCCAAAGCCTGTTCCTTCGTCAACCCATTGGTTACAGCTGTTCCGGCATTGAAGGAAAGGTTTCTCACCTGCCAAAAACCTTCCACGCTGATGCAATATTCCACCCCGGCTTGCTGAAGCAGATAAGGAATCTTGTAGTTCAAGTCCACATCCTCATCTTCTCGTGGAGGCAAAGCGTGAAGCCGATGCAAGACCACCGGTACATGCTCCGTCTTGAGCAGATCAGTGACACGCCAAGCGTCTATTCCCCCTACAAGAACCATCTTTAAACCATGCTCCTTGCATAGATTTACGGCGGAGATGATATCCTTTATGTAGTTGCAATGAACATACAGTTTCATGCTGCCATCAAACAAGCCGCGCATGCTTTCCATCTTCAGGTTTTTCTCTTGATGCTCCTTCAGTTGGCTATATGCTTTGGCGTTGTTGAACAAGTCATGGATGGAGTTCAACGACTTCTGTATCCGTTCCTTTTGGGCCTCTTCCGTTTCGCCTCCATTGGTTCTGCTGATGAACATCCCTGGCCAGTTAAGGTGCATTCCCTCATCGGTTTTGTAGGCAGCATCCTCCCAGTTCCATGCATCCAGTTCCACCACCGAACTGCTCCCCGAAATGAAACCTCCCTGCGGAACTATCTGCGCTAGCAGCACCCCATTCGACCGAACGGTAGGCGTCACTTTCGAGTCCGTGTTGTAGGCAATAACAGACCGCACATTGGGGTTCATTCCACCCACTTCATTATAGTCGTTGGTAGCTCTGGCAGCCTCTATTTCGCTAAGGCCCAGCATTGTATTCATGCCTATGAAACCAGGATAAACATGCTTGCCGCTGGCATTGATCACCTCCATGCCTACCGAGTTCTTCATGTCGGCACCCTTCGGTTTGCTGTTGTCTTCCACCGCCACTATCTTGCCGTTCATGATGGTGATGGTGCCATTGTTTATCACCGTTCCGTTGCCCACATGCACCATGCCGCCTCTTATCACAATCGGTTTGTCTTGAGGCTTGGCAGGCACCGGGTTTTGGGCAAGTACAGTCGCTCCAATCATCACCAACAGCCATGCCATCAAACTTGTTCTTTTCATTTTCTTCATGCTATTCATTGGGCAAAACTAAAAAATAAATCAATAACCCATCCATTCTCCACCTACCCACCCAGTCCTCCCAATTCATAACTCCTAATTTATAAATCATAATTCCTTCTTGGGGGCGCCCCCATTAAGCAGCCAAGGGAAAGGGGGCTGCTTAAAGGGGTCGGGGTATTCCGTGGGTCGCTGCGCTTCGTTTTTGCCTCCATCCCCACAAGCCGACAAGAGGCAAAGAACCACCTTCGGTGCCACTCCACTCCCTCGCCCAAAAGACACGGCAAAAGTGGATGGCCAACTCGACTTCATGCAATTCTTAAGCAACAAAACGTAGTTAAATCTCGGACTCATAGACTGTTTTAAATCATAAATACCTTCAAATCAGCTTGAAAAATCATAATGTTGAACGTTCATGCAATACCATGCGATGTTCATGCAATACCGTACGACGTTCATGCAATACCGTACGACGTTCATGCAATACCGTGCGACGTTCATGCAATACCGTACGACGTTCATGCAATACCGTGCGACGTTCATGCAATACCGTGCGACGTTCATGCAATACCGTGCGACGTTCATGCAATACCGTGCGACGTTCATGCAATACCGCTCGACGTTCATGCAATACCGTGCGACGTTCATGCAATACTGCGTGATGTTCATGCAATACCGTTCAACATTATATGAATATCGTCTAATTATATTGCTAATCAAGGTAATTATCAAAAATAACTAATCAAAAATGAAAAAACAACCGATGAAAGAACCCGAAATTTGGCGAAATGGGAGGGAAGGGAGCGGTTTTATCTGCCAAAATACAAGTTTAACCATAAATGTAATTGGAATGGCATGGTAAATTTCTTTTGGCAATGATCAATAGATTTCAGGTACGGTTAAATAATCGCGTGTTGTTTCTTTTAAGCCTATTTGAACTACCAGATGGCGCTTGTTGAAAGTTCCTATTTTTAGTGTAATTTTGCGATTGGCATTATTTTAGATAATGGAGTTGAAGAAGTAAAACTTAAATACTAAACACAATGAAAAGCGCAATTAAAATCTTAGGAATGATGTTCTTGCTGAACATTCTTCTTACAGTATGCCCGAACAAGGCATCAGCACAGGGAATGATGAATTATAATGTCTTTTATGACGAATTGAGCCCCTATGGCATGTGGGTGGAAAATCCAAACTACGGTTATGTATGGATGCCCGAAGCCGGTCCTAACTTTCATCCTTATAGAACAGCAGGACACTGGGCTTATTCTGAATATGGCTGGACTTGGGTATCTGATTATCCTTGGGGATGGGCACCGTTTCATTATGGCCGTTGGGAATTTGATTCTTTCTACGGATGGTTGTGGATTCCGGGCCACGAATGGGGACCAGCTTGGGTTTCTTGGAGACGAAGCAATGGATATTACGGCTGGGCTCCGATGGGATATGGCATCACTGTGGAATATGCCTACGGAAACGGCTACTATGTGCCGGAAGAAAGATGGTGCTTTGTGGATGAACATCATATAAACGACCAAGACATGGACCGATATTATGAACCGCGCGAAAACAATTATCGCATCATCAGACGATCTAAAGTCATCAAAAACAGATATGATGACCATGATAGAAATACCGTGTACGTATTCGGTCCAGAAAGGCGTGATGTACAGCGTTCTACCGGCAGAAGGGTAGATCAGATGGTCATCCGCGACAATGACAGACCAGGCCATGATTATAGGGACAATACCTACAACATTTACCGTCCAAGAATGGAAAAGAACGAAGGCAATGACCATGCAAGATTGACTCCTGCACACCTATCCAATGTAGGCCAGGTGCCACCGCAAAAGGAGCGTATGGATAGAACCAACCAGCCAAGAACCACTGAAGAATTGAGGGGCAACTCTCATCATGAAACAGTAAGGCCGATGGAGAATATACGCAAAGAAAACGATCAGGCAAAACCAGCCAATGAGCAGCATGAGATTAAGCCTAGACCGATAGAAAAACCAAAGGAAGCAAGCCATACAGAAACAGTTCCTGTAAAGCAACAGGTGGTTGACCATCAGCAAACTCAACAGCAAAACCAGCAAAGGATAAATGAGAAACCAAAGGAAGAAAACCGCGTTCAGACTCCTCCTATCAAGCAGCAGACTAACGAGCAGCCTCATAACCAAATGCAAAACCAACAGCAAAACCAGCAACGTGTTTATGAGAAACCAAAGGAAGAAAACAAGGTTCAGACTCCTCCCGTAAAGCAACAGGTAATAGAACAGCCGCATAATCAACAGCAGACCCAGACTCACATGTATGATAGGCCTAAAGAAGGAACGGGTGGTGAGCAACCAAAAGGTGCCATGGATAAGAATAGGGAAAGAAGCATAGATAATAGTGGTGTTAAAGGCCCAGCCAAAGGCACTCCTGTGGTAGAGAAAAAAGATCAGGCAAAACCGAAGGAAGTAGCAAAGCCAAAGGAAAGGGAAGAAGTAAAGCCGGTAGAAAAGAAGAAACCAGTCGAGGAAGTTCCAACACCTCGTCAATAAGAATGTAAATTGTTTTAAACGGAATTGCACGGAATGGGTAACAGCATTCCGTGCAATTCTTTTTTAATTGAAAACACGAATCATATCCCGATGAAAGACAAAAAAAACAAGCATCCATTAATCATTAGGTGGACTCATTGGATCAACTTTCCGGTGTTGGCCATCATGATATGGAGCGGCTTGATGATCTATTGGGCCAATGATGTCTATCGTCTTGGATGGGGCGATACCACCTTGGTAAAGTTCTTTCCTGATTCGTTTTACAAGACCCTAAAACTTGATGCTCACCTCGCTGATGGAATGGCCTACCATTTCTTTTTCATGTGGTTGTTTTTCATCAATGGATTCATCTATGTCATCTACACTATTCTTTCGGGTGAATGGCGCTATCTCTTGCCAACGAAGGGGGCATTAACGCAAACGTGGCAAGTCTTGCTGCATGATTTGCACCTAAGCAAAAAGCTGCCACCAAAAGTCAAATACAATGCAGCTCAACGGATAGCCTATACAGCAACCATCATCATGGGGTTTGGTTCCTTGATAACCGGATTGGCCATTTACAAACCCGTGCAGTTCTCTTGGCTCTGCAATCTTTTGGGTGGCTATAAATGGGCACGAGTTGAACATTTCGCTCTGACTATAGGCTATGTCCTTTTCTTTTTGATACATGTCGTTCAGGTAATTCTTTCCGGCTGGAACAACTTTCAGTCGATGGTTACCGGAATCGAAACCGATGCTCAAAACAACCGAAAGAAAACCATCCTTTCCTTTTCCGTTTTCATCTCCATGTTCATGGTGGGCATCATCCTTTTTTATCTTTTGATGCATGCCTCCGATGATAACGGTGTACCAAAACCATTAAGAAAGATGATGGACATGAATGAAAAGGTAGGCAAGAAATTCTACTCCGGACAACATCTCGCCAAAGAATATCCAAAGTCCAAATCCGAAACCAAAGTCAGGGTAAACGGCGACATAGGCATGGACGATTTCGACCCATCCAAATGGAAATTAGCCATCTCCCGTCATCCAAACGACACCTCCCCAGATTCCACCCTTTTACTCAACATCAACGACATCAAGTCCCTCACCAAAAAAGATCTCATCTTCGATTTCAAGTGCATCGAAGGTTGGAATCAAATCACCTTTTGGGGCGGCACCAAGTTCATCGATTTCCTCAAAACATACCACCTCGGCACTCACAGCGGAAAAGCCCCCGACAGCAATCACCCCGAAGATTTATACCAATATGTAGGCCTCATGACCCCCGACAGCACCTATTATGTCGGCATCGACATGCTCTCCATGCTCCAATCCCAAACCATTTTGGCCTACCAAATGAACGGCCTCCCACTTCCCATCGACCAAGGAGCCCCCTTGCGCCTCATCATCCCAATAAAATACGGCGTCAAACACATCAAAAGAATCGGTTTCATCTACTTCTCCGACACCCGACCAAAGGATTATTGGTTCGAAAGAGGCTACGAATTCGACGCCGCCCTATAATCCAAAATCCCCATCCTCCCCTCACTCCCGCTGAAAATGCCCCCATTCCCATCCATTTAGACCCCTATTCCGTCCATTTAGACCCCTTTTTCAAACAGTTAGCCCCCTATCCCAACCAGTTAGCCCCCTATCCTAACCAGTTAGCCCCCTATCTCAGCCAGTTTGCCCCCTATCCAAACAAGATAGCCCCCATTTCCAATAATCAGCAGGATAATTTTTTGAAGCCTATGGCAACTTCTCGTATCACAGTCCCTCCTGCCAGCCATCAGTTATCCCTGCCGAGGCACCCACAATCCAACGCACAAGGGGATAACCTTGGGCATGTCAGGGCTATGCTCTATGGCCACAGCCTCGAACCAGCTTTCGGCAGATAACCCGAAAAAGAAGAAGAAAATCTATTTTAAATCCCCGTTTTTCCTTCGGCTGATATAAAACATCACCCCAAGAAAAACCAACACATACCCGAAAAACAAACAAGCATGCACCGTCGTAAATTCAGGAATATACTTGATGATCAACACCACCAAAAACAAGTTCACCACCGAAATACAAGCAAAAATTATCGCCACCCAAGTATCCGTCATCCCCAATAAAGCCAACGAATGAGTGGTATGGTCCTTACCCCCCACAAACGGCGAAGTCCCCTTCGACAACCTGTTGATCACCACTATCGTAGTGTCCACGATAGGCAGCATGAAAACCAAAACAGGCAAAATAAAACTTTCTGAAATCGGGATAGTCCTTTCCGCAGGAGCAAAATCCCAAAAATAAATGATCCCAATACTGGCAAGGAATACACCAAGAAACTGGCTGCCCGTATCCCCCATATATATTTTAGACGGATGCCAATTCAAAATCAGGAACCCAATCAAGGAAGCCAAAACCCCTGTCAAAGCTATGAAATAAATGTTCGAAAAATCCTGCAAATAGAAAATGATCAGCAGTGCCGACATGATGACCATCACGCTGATGATGGCCGAAATTGCATCCATGTTGTCAATCATGTTTATAGAATTCATGATGCCCACCACCCAAAAAATCGTCAATCCATAATTCATGTAATCCTGACTGAAAACCTTAATATATATTCCCGATGCGATAAGGGTTATGCCACAAAGTATCTGGATGAAAAGTTTCAAAAACGGACGAGTATTGAAGGCGTCATCAGCCAATCCCATCAAGAATCCAAAGTTCAAGGCCAGCAGAAACCCAATGAATTCCTTGTTCGGGAAAACCTGTTTCGGATGAAAGAAAATGGAATAAACCGCCAACGAAAGCAGCAGCAAAATATAAAATGAAATGCCACCCACAGCAGGTTTCGACTGAGACCCCCAACGGATGATGAGCGGTTCGGTATTGTTCCTGATGCCCAATGTTTTGGAGAACTTCAGGAACAAAGTATTGATGAGAAAGGAGAAAAATACGCTGCAAATAAAAAACAGTGGATAAAGGATATAATAATATTTATCGCTAAGCATCTCGTAGTTTTATTTTCCCTTTAAAATTTGCATTTGATACCTTTAAAAAGAACTTTTTATCTCCTTGAGTCTTGGCAGAATCTGATCCTTTTCAGAAATCAATGGCTTGTCTATACCCCAATCGATATTCAGGTCCGGGTCATTCCAGATGATGCCACCTTCGGCAGCTTTATTGTAGTTGTTGGTGCATTTGTAAACGAATCGGGTATTGTCCTCCAGCGTAATGAAACCATGGGCAAAACCGGCAGGAATCCAAAAAATCTTGTTATTCTCTTCCGACAGAATGACCGAGAAATGTTGCCCGAAAGTTTTAGAATCCTTCCTTATATCCACCGCCACATCGAGTGCCGCACCGGAGGCCACCGAAACCAGTTTTCCCTGCTCGAACGGAGGATTTTGATAATGCAAACCGCGCAAAACATGCTTGATGGAAAACGACTGGTTGTCTTGCACAAAATTGAAATTCAGGCCCAGCCGTTCGAACTCGAGCTTGTTGTAAGATTCAAAAAAGTAGCCTCTTTCGTCCTTAAAAATGCGTGGGTTGAGAATCAATAGACCTTCGATAGGTGTAGTTTGGATATCCATATTTCGTTTAGTGGGTGCAATATTAAAAGAAAAAAAGGATATTTAAGTCAAAATCGGATAATCCCCTTAAAATTTAGCTGTAGGTAGATAAAAAATCAAGTTTACTTTTAAGGAGCCTATGTGCACATCTCGTATCATGGTGCGTCCCGCTATCCGCTGTAGCCGCTGCCTGCCCATTTCCGACACCAAGCAGCGGGCTGCCGCTACTATCGGGGCTATGCTTTGACGGCAGGTTGCCTCGAAATGACTTTTTGAATGAGAATGTCTTCTACCAAAACATCAAACATGGCAGAAGTTAAGGGCAACATGAACGTTTTTATAAATTAAATGTCGAAAAGAGAGAGCAGTTGTACAGAATTTCAGAAAAGTTGTACAACTTTTCTGACTTGTTGATCAACTTTTCCAAAGACTTGTACACCTTTCCTCAAGACTTGAACGTAATTTTAGGAATTCTGCTTAAAATTCCTCCAAATCATGCAGGAATTCCTAAAAAGTTGTACAACTTTTCTCAAGAGTTGTACAACTTTTCAAGAAGTTTGTACAACTTGCCTTTGGGAGCACCTTTTTGAGTAAACATCCTGACAGGCAATATTCACTTACTATGACTTAACATTGATTACTTTTTATTTATCTTCTTGTTAAAAGCTCTTTCGAGGCAACCTGCCATCAAAGCATAGCCCCGATAGTAGCGGCAGCCCGCTGCTTGGTGTCGGAAATGGGCAGGCAGCGGCTACAGCGGATAGCGGGACGTAGATGGGACGAGAAGCGAACATAGGCTCCTTTTAAAAATCATTAATGGTGAATTATGTATTATAAAGGGGATGATGTAGATTTTGAGATTTTGTATCTTTGCAACCAAGATGAGAGAAATGGGAGTTAATAAAAGTAGTTTTGGCAGGTATTTGTCGGTTTGGCTGACTGGTATCCTGTTGCTATGCGCCACGATGGGTTTTGGCCAGAAAACGGCTACCATCAAGGCTACTCCTAAGCCTGGTTCGGCAAAAAGTGCGGCTGCTCCGGCAAAATCGACAGGTGGATCCAGTTCATCGAGCTCGAAACCGAAGATTCATCACAGGAAAAATAATTTGGCCAATTCCAATTCGATTTTTCCTTCTTTCAAGGATGAGATGGAAAAGAGCAAGAGTTCGTCTTTCATGAATTTAAGGAGCCATTCGCAAGGTTTCAAGTCATTGTCGAAATCTTCGATTGTGTTTCCCAGTGCTTCGGGTGATGGAAAATCGAAATCATCTTCGATGTTTTCTTCGATGAATAAAAATCCGTCCTTGATGGGAAAGGAATATTCGCCGCCACAGGATAACAGACGAAACATTTCTGAGAGCCATGGTAACAAACCGTTCTTTCAGAGTTCTTCTAATTTCGCAAAGACTAGAAACAATTCGTTAAAAAAGCTTAGGAGCAAATATCATTTGGATGATGGGGGTGTAATTAAAAAGAACCCCAACACGGATTATTATGATTTACCAAATATGAAACATTAACAGATATGGAATTGAAACCGGAAATAGTAGATAGAATTGAACAGCTGGAAAAGAAGTTTTCATCGATGGGGCAGGATATCGTATCTTACCTCGATGGGTTGTTGTATTCGGAATATTTAACCTACTGGGATTACATTCATCTGGATACCTTGCTGACCATGCAGAATCCGAAAACGGGCTTTCCTGATGAGGAGATTTTCATCATGTATCATCAGATAACAGAGTTGTATTTCAAGATGATGCTTCATGAGTTCGAGCAGATGGCTAAGTTGGAAGTTGTTGAGGTGAAGTTCATGACAGACAGGATAACTCGGATAAACCGATATTTTGAGAACCTGACACATTCCTTCGATGTAATGATTGATGGCATGGAGTTGGCGCAGTTTCATAAATTCAGGATGGCTTTGTTGCCTGCAAGTGGTTTTCAATCGGCACAATACAGGATGATTGAGATTTGTTCCACCGACTTCATCAACTTGGTGACGAAGGATGAACGCGAGAAGTTTTCGAATAGAACAGATGCCACTTTGGAGGAACTTTTTGAACATATTTATTGGAAGGCAGGAGCTACCGAATTGGCTACCGGAAAAAAGACCTTGACTTTGATACAGTTTGAGGAAAAGTATTCAAATCAGCTTATTTCGTTGGCAAAACGATTTCAGAAAAAGAACCTTTGGCAACTGTATGAAGGTCTGTCTGAGGAGGATAGGAAGAATGAAAAGCTGATTCTTGCATTGCGACAACTGGATGTGAATGTGAACATCAACTGGCCATTGAGTCATTATAAATCCGCGGTTCGTTATCTTCAAAAAGACCCTGAAGACATCAAGGCTACTGGTGGAACAAACTGGCAGAAGTATCTGCCTCCACGCTTTCAGAAAAGAATCTTTTATCCAGCCATCTGGACAGCAGAAGAATTGGAGAACTGGGGAAAGAAATGGGTGGAGTCGGTGGTATTTGGACAGGTTTGATGAAACAATTCAATAATTAAATCTTCCTTGCCTAGAGTACTTGTTTATGTCTTGATTTTTATCGGGATAGGTGTCGTTTCATCTGTTCTGGGTATCATCAATCCCTTTGTAATTATCGGTAACATGGGTTTGGAAGAATGGCCAGCAAGAATCTATTTCCTGCTTATTGGAATATTGCTGATGACCTGTTTTTATGGTATCATAAAAAAAGAATCATGGGCTTATAAACTTACAATCAATTGGTACATTCTCCATAGCATAATCTTGCTATTCAACTTTGTGATGTTTGTGTTGAATATGGATGAGGTGATAAGTCTAAAACAAGCCCACAATCCTGAACATGCACAGATTTATACATCCGCTTCAGTGTCCTTCACCATGTTTTCGACCTTTTTGCTTGGAGTGGTTTTTGCTTTGTTCATCATCGTAAACCTTTATCGAAACAAGGAATACTTTAATAAATGAACATCAGATAATTCTTTTTATCAGTCGTAGGGAATGGGTATATTTATTCATTTCCTTGTTGAATATTCCATGATGGTCGATGTCGTTGATTTTAACGCAACCGCTGGCATGGATGACTTTATCCTTCTTCAATAATATCCCTACATGAACAATCTTTCCTTCTTCATTATCAAAGAAAACAAGGTCACCGGGTTCGGTTTCTTCCAGTATGTTTACCGTTTGTCCTTGTTCCGATTGCTGATGGGCATCGCGTTTTAATTTTATGCCGCTAAGCTTGAAAACCAGTTGTGTGTATCCGCTGCAATCGATGCCAAACGGGCCACGGCCTCCCCACAGATAGGGCGCATTGAGATAATGATAACTGTTTTCGATGATGCTGTTTTGCTCCACCGCATCAAACTGTTTCACATCGCCTTCGAAAGAATAATATTGTTCGGCAATCTTGAACTTCCTGTCGTTATAGAATGGAAGCGAACTGCCTATCAGTATAGCCAATGGAATAGTTTCATTCAGTATCGCCACCTGCACGATGTCTTTGGTAACGGCGAAATTATTCTTGTTCAAGGATTGAAAATCTTCCATCGATATCAGCTCGCATTGTTTGGCGTCCATCCAGCCATCGTAGCCATCGTATGCTATGCGAATCCTGTTCCAGTTCTTTTGCTTTTCGATGATTTCGAAATGTTCTCCGAAGAGAAGTTGAGTTACCATTTCGGACTTGTCCGAAGGTTCAGCCCGAACGGGGATGACAGAAAGATTGCAGATGCCGAATTCCATTATTTATTATCATTTATCAATGGCGGCAAAGTTATCATTTATGAATAGAACTATTCCTTGATTATCTTTCCTCGCTTGCCATTGATCTCATAAAAATAAACGCCCCTGCTTAGGTGCGATATATCTATCGTCTCGGTGGCAGTATTTAAGGCTTGAGAATAAACCCTATTGCCCAACACATCGGTGATGATGATTTGCTGATTGGAGGAATAAGTGTCTTGATGGATGGTAACGATATTCGTAGCAGGGTTAGGGAAGACCGATACCTCTTGAATTGGTTTTGATATCATTTGAATTTCGGTAGCTATGCATGGCAAACCGCTGTTCCCAGTTGGGTTTCGAAGATAGCTGATGTTATGATTGGCATTGACATAAAGAACATGCAATGCATGCTGCGTATAGGCAATGAAGTTGGCTCCGGACAATATATATGGAGCATCCCAGGTAGTTCCTCCATCGCCGGAATGGTAGTATTTTGAGCCTCCGCCAGAACTCGTTACCACATGCAAGTCGCAGCCATCACGAGTCATGTGTGGAAGGAAATAAGTATGGGCGGTATCGTTCGATAAATTCATGTTCGTGGTGCTCCAGGTGGCACCGGTATCCAATGACTGTGCCAACAACAACTGATATCGCCCTGATGGTGCCCCACAAGAAATGACATCTACATAAGCGCCATCGCTGCAAACCATGGTGTTATAGTCGAATTGCGTATCTACCACCACATCAGGGCCCCAGGTGATTCCATAATCCGAAGAGTGTTTATAGAATATCTGAAACTGCCCTGTCCTGTTGTCATTCCAAGACATGTGGATATTGGAACCATCGGCGGTTATCGATTCATCCTCCGAACGCCCAACGGCATTGGTGAGTTGCTGGGCATTGCTCCAAGTGGTGCCGTTATCCAACGAATATAAAAAGAATATCTCGGTGTTATAGGGCGATTGCGAAACTATCCTGTCATTGGCAATGAAAACCTTGTTTCCCGACACCGATATGGCTGGCCAATCGGCGGTAGAATCCAGGAACACGCTGGCACTCCAGGTGTTGCCGCCATCCAATGAATGCTTGTACCACGAGGCACGATGACCGGATACGGTATCAATCTCTCGCCACGCCACATGCACATTCCGTCCATTTACGGCTATGGCAGGATTCCAGGCATTGCCGGTGGCAGGAGTGATGACAATGGGGTTGCTCCAGGTAAGGCCGGTGTCGAGCGAACGGCTGTAATGCAGGCTGGCATGATGAGCATTTATTTTGGTAGTCCAAACCACCTGCAAGGTGTCGCCACTGACACCCAAGCAGGAGCCCATGCTTTCGTTCATGCTGGTGGTATCGCCGTTTGGCGACAGGTTTACCGCAGTGCTCCATTGGGCAAAGCTCGGTTGCGATAGGATGGTCGCGAATGCGACGAGGGCGAATAGAATTGTGTAATACTTTTTCATGATGATTTTATTTGGTTTATTTTATGTTTTGTGATACTGAAGCACAAAGTTAGTGAAAATAAATTTACCTTCCAACAAAAACTTGGATGCACCAACATACTTTCATCAAGCACCAAGATGGCAATGCCCCTGATGCCTCTATGAGTGCACCGAAACGGATGCAATTATAGAGGCAGGATGAACGGAATTATGAATTATAGATTATAAATTATAAATGTTTAAATTTATAATCTATAATTCACAATTTATAATTTATTCCTTGATAATCTTTCCTCGCTTACCACTTACCTCATAAAAATAAATGCCGCTGCTTATGTGCGATATATCTATCGTTTCGGTGGCACTGTTTAATGCTTGAGAATAAACCCTATTGCCCAATACATCGGTGATGATGACTTGCTGATTGAGGGAATAATTGTCTTGATGGATGGTGATGGTGGATGCGGTGGGGTTGGGGTAGATACTAAGAATTGGTGCATCAAAACATAAACAAATAATACCGCTAACATGGTTCGATATAAAATTACCAAAGGCATTCGGCATATTTCCTACATTAATATTTGTCGAAACAGAATAGTTAGTTGTATTTATAACACTTACTGAATTCATGCTTGAATTTGCCACATAAACTTTACTGCCATCTGGTGTTATGGAAATACCAAAAGGACTATTTCCAACATCTATTGTTGCAGAAACGGTATCCATATTTGTATTTATAACACTTACAGAATTGCCAAAACCATTCGCAACAAATACTTTACTGCCATCAGGACTAACACAAATCCCATTTGGATTTGAGCCTACAACAACAGTGGCAACTACACTATCTGTAGCCGTATTAATTACGTTGACCGTTGAATCAGTTAAGGAATTGCTTACATATACTTTGCTGCCATCAGGAGTTATACAAATACCGCGAGGGTAGCTACCAACTGGAATAGTTGCAATTACCGTATTTGTAGTCAATCCGATTACACTTATTGTGTTTGAATTTTGATTGGAAACGTATAATTTACTTCTATCAGGGCTTTCAACAATTCCCCAAGGTAAATTACCAACCATAACTGTGTCTGTAACACTATTACTTATGGTGTTTATAACATTTATAGAATGACCATCAAAATTTGCAACATATACCTTCGTCCCATCATGGCTAACAGATATTCCATAAGGTGTAGCGCCAACTTGAACCGTTGCAGAAACCAAATTCGTATTAGCATTAATTACACTAATCTTATTATCGTAATTATTTGTAATATATACATTTGCTCCATCAGGGCTTACTGAAACTCCCCAAGTAGGAAAACCAATAGGAATTGTTGCAATTATCGAATCATTTGCCACATTAATAACAGTTACCGAACTATCATCTTGATAAGTAATATAAGCTGTCTGCGCCATCATTGTTTTTCCTGCAAGGCCTATCAGGATTAAGATCAGTAATGGTTTTTTCATGACATTTAAGTTTATTAGAGATACAAAATTAGAAAAAAACTTGATAATTCCAATTTCAGTTTGGCGAAAGACGGTTTTTAGAGAATTGTTCCAGACTTTCGTTTTGGGCATATTTATATTGTTGGATTGACTGGAAACGGTCGTTTTGGGCAATTCCATATTGTTGGATTGACTGGAAACGGTCGTTTTGGGTAGTTCCATATTGTTGGATTGACTGGAAACGATCGTTTTGGGCAGTTCCATATTGTTGGATTGACTGAAAACAGTCGTTTTGATTCAATCCAACAATATGAATAACATCAAAACGGATTTTGTTGCTTATTTTGACTTTAAATCTCCAATTTTGGCACCTTTTTCTGTTTTTGGTAATTCTCAAAAACCGCCGTTTTTCCGGCTTTTCGCCCCAAAAGGTCTCATGAAGGAAAAATAAATGAAAAAAACTTTTAGTCCCACATGGCCATGCCTGGTTGAATCTTGGGGCATTATTTTTCTTGAAAAAAGCAAAATATCAAAAATTATCGTTGCGCTCTTATTTATTAAGTTTATCTTTACGCACCCAAAAGGGGTTTTATAAACTCAATATTCAAAAAATTAAAAAATAAATAAAATGTCAACAGCACCAGAATCCAACCCATTGAAAAATTTTTTCAATAACCCGATGCGAGAAGGCACCGTGAAAGCAATTGAAATTTCTACCGAAATGGATGATGCCCTGTTTCATCTGAATGCTGACCCTGCCATTGCACCCTTATACACCTTTTATCACCCGAAATTTGTGTTGTATATAGGCGAGGCAAGTACCAAAACGGGTACTTTTCAAGGCCGTGTAGCTGCCACAGGGCAGGTAGAAATGGCCATCGATGATATGTCTCACAAAGAAAATGTTCCTACCTGGTTCATGATGATAAAGACCGTTAAGGGCATCGGCACTCCGGCCACTTTTGCCCTCATTGGCGATGGTACTTATCCTTTATATCAAGGCAGCCGTGCCAGCCGATTGAACCGCCTGAATGCCCTGATAGGCGCTTGTGGCGTAGATGTAACCTTGGCACCTGTAAAGACCCTGATGCAGACCTATTATAATACTGCCACCGGAACACGTACTACCCAAACGGCGAAAAATGTTGATTTGGGAAGTGCCCGATCTACTTTAGACACCTATCTTGACAATATCATCGATTCTCAATGGTATGTTTATGGCGGCTTGTTGATGAAATATTACCTGACTCCTGAAATGATTGGAAATGTAATACCATTCGAATTGCTTCGTCAGCATCCAAACCATGGCTATCATCAGTTCCCTATGGGCCCGAATCATTTCCGTGAAGCGTTTTTGCATACTTTCAAGCCTACCGATACCATACAGATAACGGTGGCAGGAGCGCCTCTGGAGTTTGGCATGAGAGCCGATTCATCAGCCCCAGCCGAACATTTCATTACGGTGGCAGATGGCACACCCTATGTAGGCAGTCCCGGTGTTTTGGGCGATCTCACCCTTCGTCATGGCATGGTGAACAACCCAAGCCACGTGCTATCCAGTCATTATATCATCAATATAATGGCACATTAAGATTCAGGATAAATCATAAAATAAGGAAGCCCTCGAATAGCAAGTATTCGAGGGCTTCGTCATTTATAATCTAAAAAAAATTTCCCTTAGCAGTTCATGATGACCAAGGCGCTGGCACCACCGCCACCATTGCAAATTCCGGCCACACCATAAGTGCCCTTGTTTTGCTTCAGCACATTGATGAGGGTAACCACTATTCGGGCTCCACTGGCTCCCAGCGGATGGCCTAATGCCACTGCGCCACCATTGACATTCACCTTTTCAGGATCCAGTTTCATGATGCGGTTGTTGGCAATGCTCACCACAGAGAAGGCCTCGTTTATCTCGAAATAATCTATCTGGTCAAGCGTCAGCCCTGCCTTTGCCACTGCCAACGGAATGGCTTTGGAAGGCGTGGTAGTAAACCATTCAGGCGCCTGTTGCGCATCGGCATATCCCACTATCTTGGCAATGGGAAACAAGCCGAGTTCTTCCATTTTCTTTTTGCTCATCAGCACCAAGGCGGCAGCGCCATCATTGAGCGTAGAGGCATTGGCAGCAGTAACGGTGCCATCCTTTACAAATACAGGTTTCAGGGTTTCCACCTTTTCGAAATTGACTTTCTTATACTCTTCATCCTCCGATATCACCAAAGGATCTTTGCCCTTTTGCGGGATGGAAACAGGAATAATCTCATCCTTGAATTTCCCTGCAGCCCAAGCTGCAGCACTTCTCTTATAGCTGGTAATGGCAAATGCATCTTGGTCCACTCGCGATATGTTGCATTCGGTAGCGCACAATTCGGCAGCATTGCCCATGTGATAATCCTTGTAAACATCCCACAGTCCGTCTTTCACCAAGCCATCAGTAATGGAACCATGACCAAGACGATAGCCATTGCGAGCCTTGTCGAGATAATATGGCACATTGCTCATGCTTTCCATTCCACCGGTCACCACTATTTCGTTATCGCCAAGCATGATGCTTTGGGCAGCCAGCATGATAGCCTTCATGCCACTCGCACACACCTTGTTGATGGTAGTACTGGGCACATTGTGAGGAATACCAGAATAGATGCTCGCCTGTGTGGCAGGAGCCTGTCCGATGTTTGCACTAAGCACATTACCCATAAAAACTTCATTGACCATTTCGGAGTTCAAGTTCACTTTTTCCATAGCACCTTTGATGGCAAAACCACCCAAAACAGGCGCACTAATAGAAGCAAGACTACCACCGAAACTTCCTATCGGCGTTCTCACTGCACTGACAATAAATACTTCTTTCATGTTATTATTTTTTAAGATTAACCTTTAAAATTATCCCCGCAAAATTAAAGAAATAAAAGGAAGTATCGACCAGAATGATTGAATCACTGGAAAGGGTATGGCAATATGATGATCATATCCCGAAATGGCGCTATGATTATCCTATTTTATGTTTGAAGGAAGGATTAATTGAATTGGTTTTCCTTTTTCTGCATCAGTACCAAGTCGATGCATTCCAAGTTTTGTTGCAGTTTGTTCTTTAAGTCCAGGCTTGCCAGTCTCCATCCCTTCGAAGACATTTCGTGCATGAACTTGGTGATTTCAGTCAGGTGGTCATTGGTTTTGAACCTGAAATGTTCCACTTTGTATTCGTAGTTTATCATAGCGTATTGGTTTTTATTGCCTTGCAAAACTACGGGGCTCATGTTAAGGCAATATTAATAAATCATTAAATTTCAATTATCTAAAGGTGTATATTGCTCCATGAAAGCAAAAATGGCAGAAGAATAGTTCCTTCTGCCAATTATTGATATGTGAACCCGGAGGGACTCGAACCCCCAACCAACAGAGCCGAAATCTGTCATTCTATCCAATTGAACTACGGGTCCAGAATTTCGAGGCCGCAAAAATAATGAAATAAATCACTTGTGTTAAACATTTTGGAATCATGGTATCGGGTTCAGTATTTATTAATTTATATTTTTGCCCTATCATAAATATTATGTCAATATAAACTATACGATGAAAAAGATACTGTTAATTCTCCTTTTTGCATGTCAGCAATTCATGGCAATGGCCCAACCATCGCAATACAAGGTATTGTTAAGCACCAACATATCTTATAACGATGTCAAGAATGGCAATTTTGATGTTCAGGGAAATACCAATGGCAATTCTACAGAGAATTCGAACTTGGGCATTTCCTTTCAACCGGGATTTTTCATCACCGAACACTTTGTTTTAGGCTTAACCACCAGATATGTAGATAATAAATCCACTGCCGAAATGCTTCCAAGCTATAGAACGACTACCGACAGCAAAACTTGGTATTATGGAATCTTCGGAAGAAGCTATACGCCCATTACGGAGAAATTATTCTTCATCAATTCCTTTGCCTTCAGCGAAAGGTTCGGAACCAATACCTCTATAAATTACTTCCTCACCCAAGATTCTTCCATTACCGCCACCTTAGATGTAAAAGGATATTTTATCGCCTACACACCCGGCATATCATATTATATTTGGAATTGGTTAAGCATCAATGCCAATATAGGCAGTATTTCTTACGACCATTATACCACCACTACCTCCTCTGGGGCTGGAACAGGAGCGTCATCTACCACAGGTACTTTCGCCGTTAACTTCCCTTTTACAAACTTTAATTTTGGCATTGATTTTCTGATAGGAACTAAAGCCAACAAGCAATAATTTACAACCGATTATTGCATTGCTCATGCCATTTTCAGCTAAGGATCTGCTACTTGGTTAGGCTTTTACCGCTTTTTCCATATTACATTTAACTTATTATTAGCTTGCATTCATATTCTTTTCAGAGACTTTTATTGAATATATTGCCAAAAGAGCATTTTGGAACCTTTTGTTTACATAATGTTCCGGAGTCTTTACATTTTGGAACCTTTTGTTTACATATTGTTCCAGAGTCTTAACATAGTGGAGACTTATGTTTACATAATGTTCCGGAGTCTTAACATAGTGGAGACTTATGTTTACATAATGTTCCAAGGTCTTAACATATTGGAGACTTATGTGGACATAATGTTCCAGAGTCTTAACATAAAGGTACCATTTGTTGACATAGTGTTCCATTATGTTCATTTGATATAAATTTAAATGATTATAGTTAGTCTAATTTTAACATCAACGCCTTAAATAACCCGTTTTGCTGTCTCGAAACAGATGAATTCTTCAGCAGTAGGCAAAATCCTTTTTGAAACAATTTATTGATGATGCAAAAGAGCCTGCAATACAGACAATTCATAGTTTGTTAACTTTATTAATATTAACTTAACATTGGAATAATTTTACGCTAACATAAGGATAGTTTTTTTGCAGCGATAAAAATATCTAAAAGTCTTAAACAAATTAACAATTAAATAAAAAAAGTAAATGAAAAAAATTAACACAATTCTAGCAATGGCAGTAGTTATGTTCTGTCTAACCAATTTAAACATAGCAAAAGCTCAAGATGCAGCAGCAACTGAATTCAAACCATCAG
>CAIWCG010000222.1 GCA_903911135.1 uncultured Bacteroidota bacterium | reverse complement strand
TTTGGCCAGCGCAACAGCCTTGCGGATACCCGCATTGTTCACTTTTGAGTGAGTTTTAATGTTGGTAACGGCAGCCTCATAATTGGCTTTGGCCAGTTCCAACGCATCAAGGTCATCAATTTGAGCTTGACACAAAGCCTTAAAGGCAGTAATCTGCGGAACGGTCATCCCCAGAGCGGCACCCTTTACATCGGCATTGTCAATCTGAAACTGATACCAGGCCTTCCGTGTGGATTGAGGCCTGGGAATGTAATCATCATACTTTTGGGGCATAATTTTTTTAATTTAATTGTTAATATTTATTTTAGAAATCATATAATTCATCGTAACAGGAGGCAAAATACCCTTAAAAACGGTCTTAACCACGCCGCCGTTAATATTAACCTTGGCGCTGACAACATTAACCATGGCGTGGGGGGCATTAACCACGGCGCTGACAATATTAACCGTGGCGTGGGGGGCATTAACCGTGGCGCTGACAATATTAACCATGGCATGGGGGGCATTAACCGTGAGGCTGACAATATTAACCGTGGCGCTGACAATATTAACCGCGCCATGGTTAAACCAAGATAATTGAACCCTTCCGCCTTGGTGACTCAAGAAATGAGCATTAAAACCAAGCGAGGAGCTTGTTTTGTCAGCTAAAAGAGAATTGTAATTGGGCGAAACCGTCAGTCTGTCCATGATAGAGAAATTGCGACCTGCGAGGTGCGAAGGGCTCTCTTCATGAGCAATTTCTCCGTAGATGGTAAGAACCTTTATTTGTGCCGCCATCTTCTCCACCTCCCCTGATGAATCGGATGTGGCCTTGGTATAAGCATCCAATGCAGCCGTGGCCGTTCGTAAATCCTTGTTTAGATTACGATATGACGAGCCGAGAACCTCTGCGTTATCTGCACCTGCTTTCTTCGCTTCATCAAATGCCACCTTGGCATTGCGTGTCTCAATAGTCAGCCGTTGCACATCGGCAATGAACTTATCGGCATTGAGGCCGAGTTCCCATAAAATGTTTTCTTGGTCTGCCATTATTCTGCCCTCCCTATATATTTATGTGAATCGATATGAAATATCGTCCCTGTTAGCCCCAAAACGCCACCACAACCCATTAATAAATATGGGATGATGTTAGTATCGGTATGGCCGTATAAAGCCGTTCCTGCCGCCGTTCCGATTATGCCAAGAATAATCATTTCCGTTCCTGTGGAAAACTCCTCGTGGCATAAATTCAAATTCATTTTAAGACTTTCAAAATTCATGTTCAAATTTTTCATTTCATTTCTCAATGAATCGAATGACTTTGATTGCTCCAATGTCTGCGCATGACATGACATGGTAACAATAGCTGCGATGATGATAATTATTGTTTTCATTTATAATCTAATTAGTGTAACGCTTGTTAATCTTCCTTCCATGAAGTTGTTGATTTTCGAGATATAATAATATTGAGAAATGTCGTTGCCAGTTTCTTGGATTCTTCTGTGGTCCGACTTATGCCGTCTTAAGACTGTTTTACTAGACGTTTTCATTATTTACTGCCGCAAAGATAACTATTTCGTAATAACAAGGGGAGGGGGAAAATTATTTTTTGATGCTACTAATGATTCAATTCATGCAATTTTTTGCAATTGCCGGATGCAATAAGCTCCTTAGCTTCCAAAACTAATTTTTGCAGCGTTTCCCTTCTGTTATTTGGGGCATTGAACAAGATGACCTTAAAATCATACTTGTCCAATTTTTGTTGAAACCTAAGATTTTTATCAATGGTAATGAAGAAATCAAAATCATTTGCGGCAAGCAAAGCCAGCAATTCGCCATTCTTCTTGCCAAGCCAACCCATATCGTGAACGGTATGGATTTCAAGGCCTTGTCCAAAATCAGCCTTCAGTTTTCTTGGCAGATTTTCGTCAAGCAAAATTTTCATGCAAGACTTTTTCAGAAGTAACCGATTCCTTGGCCATCTCAAGCACCATTATCGCCAATTCTTTTGAGATATGCGGAAAGTCGTCCAAGAATTCTTCGAGCGAATCGCCACCTTCCAGATAGTCGAACAGCGATTTTACAGGCACCCTAGTCCCTGCAAACACTGGGGTTCCGCCCATTACCTCGGGGTCAATGCTTACTGCTTTATAGTTCATTGCTATTAATAATTATCATTGCAAAAATATAAAAACTTTGTTGTATTATTTATTGCTTTATCCTTTTTTAATGTTTCTTGAGGCATGATGAACTCTAAGAATCGTTATGCCTCCATTTGCCTTGACTCGATAAAAGATTCGATAATTCTCATAAATCAATTCCCTGATGGCTTGGTTTTCCTTTTCAGGAACTACCCGTCCCGATTTTGGAAATTCCTCCAGCACATCGACGAAATGATAGAGATAATCGACAAATCGAAAGGCGTATAATTCTGAATCTACAGAGATAAAGTCATATATCGCCTTCAAATCATCAATGGCCTTCAACGACCATATTATTTTCGCCATTTCTTGATTTCCTTGGCCGCCTGCTCATGGCTGATGGTCCTGCCTTCCCGCTCATCCTTCAGTCCCTCCTCGATTTTCTCGATGACAATCAGGCGCTCCATCAGTTCATCCAACGCAAACTCCTTGGGCAATTCATTCAAGGCATTCTTCACAACGGATTTCTTCATTGGTATAGTTTTTTATTCATGGCAAAAGTACAAAATTTATGCTGTATTAATTCTTTTCCCTATTTTTGTATCTCAATAATGATAAAACAAGCATGAAAAAAATCTTTTTACTCGCAACGATAACGGCACTTTTGATGGGGAAGATGGTGGGGCAGACGGCGTATGTGCCGAATAGTACAAGTGGTACTGTTTCAGTCATTAATGTTACCAACAATGCTCTAATTAATACGATTCCTGTTGGAACTAATCCGAAAGGAGTTTCAGTAAGTCATGATGGAAGCAAGATATACATCGCTAATACTAATAGTAATACCATTAGTGTAATTGATGCTACTACAAATTCGGTTACGGCAACAATTCCAGTTACTCCCAATCCTACCGGCATATGTGTGAAACCAGATGGAACAAGGGTTTACGTAACAGATGCTCTTTATAATGGATTCTTTCAAGTAATAAACACTACCACTAATACTGTAATTGCAACGATTACTGCTGGGAGCAATGCTCCAGAAATAGTTGTGCATCCCAATGGGAGTAAAGTGTATATTGGTAATAACAACAACCCATCTATTAGTATATTAAACACTTCTACTAATACTATAACTGGCCATATAACAGCATGGGGGCTTTATTTAGCCATAAGCCCTGATGGTAGTAAACTATATGCTTCTGATGGAGGTGGAACGGTAACAATAATAAACACTATTACGAATACGGCTACAGGAACTGTTTCCGTTGGTGCTAACTGCCGTTGTTTATGTGTAAGCCCCAATGGTAGTAGGATATATGTTGCGAATTGGAATTCTGCTGGTACGGTTAGCGTCATTGATACCTTAACTAATTCGGTCATTGCAACTATTCCGGTAGGTGTTTATCCTTGGGGTATATCTGTAACCCCTGACGGTAGTAAGGTTTATGTTACCAATGTACAAGGAAATAGTGTAAGTGTCATAAATACTGCTTCCAATACTGTTTCGACTACAATTCCAGTTGGAACTTATCCTTATGCAATTGGAAACTTTATTGCCCCTTGCCCAGTTCTTACACCTACCATCACCCCATCTGGTCCCACCACCTTCTGCCCAGGAGACTCCATTACGCTTACATGCAGCGCTGCCACTGCCTATGCTTGGAGCAATGGCAGCACTACACAAGGCATCAATGTAAATGCTTCGGGAAATTATGGCGTTACCATCAGCGATGTAAATGGTTGTACCGCTTCGGCTTCGCAACTGGTTACGGTTTATAATTCGCCATCGGCCGTCATCAGCATCAATGGAAATGCTACCGTTTGTGCAGGAGACAGCGTAAGTTTGTCGTGCAGTGCCGGTGCCTCCTATCATTGGAGCAATGGCAGCAGCAATGATACCGCCTTTGCCACCACAGCAGGGCTTTACCGCGTTACGCTTACCGACTTGAATGGCTGCACTGCCGTGGCTGCTCCTGTAAATATCATCGTCACCGCCAGGCCTACGGCTGCCTTCAGCACCACCCTGCAAACAGGATGTTCGCCGTTTCATGAAACCTTCTCGAACAGCAGCACCCATGCCACTGCCTATTGGTGGGATTTTGGCGACAGCTTGAGTTCCATCAACACCAATCCGAATCATGCCTACCTGCATGGCGGCACCTATACGGTTACTTTGGTGGCCTATAACGATACCTCCATTTGCCCAAACGATACCTTGGTGATGACGAATTATATCACCGTCTTTGCTTCGCCTGCACCAATCGTCAGCGGTCCTACCTCCATCTGCGGAGGAGACAGTGCCCTGCTCACCACGGATAGCATGCAGGCCTATCATTGGAACACTGGAGCCTCTACCCAAAGCATCTATGCCGACACCACCGGCACTTATTCCGTCACCGTAACCGACAACAATGGATGTACGGGCGTTTCATCCGGAAGCAATCTTTTCGTTTATCCCATGCCTGTGCCTACCATCACACCAAGCGGTTCCACTTCATTATGCCTTGGCGATAGCGTTACGCTCACCTCATCCTCTGCCGATTCCTATCTCTGGAATACGGGAAATACCACACAAAGCATCACCACCGATACAGCAGGAATCTATACCGTGGTCATCACCGTCAATACCGGATGTACGGGGGCTTCCCTACCCATGACGGTAGCAGTTCATGCCTTGCCCACACCCATCATCACCACCAACGATACGCTGTGTTATGGCGACAGCATCACCTGTGCTGCTGGGGCTTCCTATCTCTGGAATACCGGCGATACCACCCGAAGCATCATGGCCGATACATCAGGGATTTATTTTGTATTGATGACTGATGCCAACGGTTGCAGTGCCTACACTCCTGCCGATACGGTTACGGTTTATCAGGTGTTCATCTCGCCCGTCATCACCCAGCATGGCGATACCTTGATATCGAACAATGTTTATAACAATCAATGGCTGTTTAATAATGTCCCGATAACGAACGACACCAATCAAACGCATGTGGTTACTGCCAATGGTTGTTACTCTGTGATGATAACCGGAAGTTACGGCTGCACAGCAGTTTCAGCGCCTATATGCATCACCAATGTAGGTATTCATGAGTTAGGAAATGGGGAGGCTTTCAGTATCTATCCGAACCCGAATCATGGGAGTTTTACCTTGAATATTCCTAATCTAAATGTAAATGAAATTCATTTTAAGATTACTGATGTCATCGGTAGAATCATCAATGAACAAAGCATCAACAATCCTCAACAAACAATCCCCATCTCCATAAATGAAACCCAAGGAATCTATTTTATCGAGATGAGTATTGGAAACAATGCTTATTATAGGAAGATTGTAATTGATTAATGCGTGTTTAGGAAATCCAATACACAGGCTTCTATTGAGCCAAGAATGTTGGGGTCGTCTTTTCTTTCAAAAGATTCGCCGGTAAGTTTTTCATATAGCTCGATATATCTGTCTGATATCTGCATCACCCATTCGTCGGACATGGCAGGAACTGTTTGTCCTTCCTTGCCCTGGAAGTTATTAGCTATCAACCATTCACGAAGAAATTCCTTGGATAACTGGCGTTGAGGTTCGCCATTCTTTTGGCGTTCTTCGTAACCATCAGCATAAAAGTAACGGGATGAATCGGGTGTGTGAATCTCATCGATAAGATAAATCTTGCCATCGGCAGTTTTTCCGAATTCATATTTCGTATCCACCAATATCAAACCATGCTTGGCGGCTATCTCCGTTCCTCTTTGAAACAGGGCTTGGGTGTAGTTCTCGAGTTGTATATAATCGGCTTCCGAAACAAGGCCATGCTTGATGATGTCTTCCCTGGTAATATCCTCGTCATGCCCTACATCCGCTTTGGTAGAAGGGGTGATGATGGGTTTCGGGAAGCGGTCGTTTTCTTTCATTCCATCAGCCATGGCTTCACCGCAAAGTATGCGTTTGCCTTCCTTGTATTGTCTGGCGGCATGCCCTGAGAGATATCCTCGGATAACCATCTCCACCTTGAATGGTTCGCACTTTCTGCCTATGGTCACATTGGGATGCGGAACATTCAAAATCCAGTTTGGCACAATGTCCTTGGCTGCTTCCATTGCTTTTGCCGCAATCTTGTTCAGCACTTGTCCCTTGAACGGAATTGCTCTTGGCAATACCACATCGAAGGCAGAAACCCGATCGGACACTATCATCACCAGATAGTTGTCATCGATGTTATAAACTTCCCTCACTTTACCTTTGTAATAGCTTTTTTGCTTGGGGAAATTAAAATTTGTTGTTGAAATTGTTGATACCATATTAATTATATTTATTATTGTTTTGCTTAATCATTATTACAGATCCATCACTTCTTGTCATTGTCATAAGCAGTGATTATTTGCCTCACCAATTTATGCCTCACCACATCGGTGGCATCAAGATAGATGAAATCGATGCCTTTAACTTCTTTAAGGATATTCATTGCCTGGATAAGGCCTGATGGTTGCTGTCTAGGGAGGTCTATTTGAGTAATGTCGCCAGTTACGATGAACTTGGCCGAAGGTCCCATACGTGTCAAGAACATTTTTAACTGGCTTTCGGTGGCATTTTGTGCCTCATCAAGAATGACGAAGGCATTATCAAGGGTTCTTCCTCTCATGAAAGCCAATGGAGCCACTTCGATAATTCCATTTTCGATATAGCTCTTCACCTTTTCTCCTGCCATCATATCAAACAGGGCATCATATAAAGGACGAAGATAAGGGTCTATCTTTTCCTTAAGGTCACCAGGCAAGAACCCAAGGTTTTCTCCCGCCTCGACTGCAGGGCGGCATAGGATGATTCTTTTTATCTCCCTGTTTTTCAATGCACGAACTGCCAAGGCCACTGCTGTATAGGTTTTTCCGGTTCCTGCAGGACCGATGGCAAATACGATGTCATTCTTTTCAGAACTTTCGACCAGTTTCCTTTGGTTCATTGATTTTGCCCTAACCAACAGTCCGTTTTGACCATAAACCAAGACATCGTTGGTGGTTTGCTGGGCTACTACGGCTTCTCCGTTTTCCTTGGTAAGCAGCAACTTGAGGGTACTTTCATTCAAGCCGCCATATTTATGGAAATGGTCTATCAGCAGGTTTATCTTGTCCTTGAATTCATTCAGTGGCTGTTCCTCGCCTACCGCCTTTATCTCATTTCCGCGAGCCACCAGCTTCAGTTCTGGGAAGCTTTTGCGTATTTGTTCGAGGTTCTCATCATTAACGCCAAAGAACTCTATCAGGTTTACCGACTCTATCGGTATGATTATTTCTCTCAATTTGTTGGATGTTTAAATGCTCTATATATCTTGTTCAACGATGGAAATGGCGGTAAAGTATGGATAAATATTCATTGTTTTTGTCATTTATTTCAGAAATCTTACCTCAAAGGAATAAATTTATTTAATTTTGACGCGCCAAAAATCGGTTGCAAATAAACAAAAAATGTTCCAAAAGAACGGTCAAGGAACCAAAACATTAATGATTAGATAACAACATGCCTATCATCACGCTGACATCGGATTGGGGGACGAAAGACCCTGTTGCTGCGATAATAAAAGGCATCATTTTGTCTAATATTCCCAATGCCGTCATCGTGGATATCAGCCATGAGATAGCCTCGTTCGACTATATGCAGGCGCATTATGTGCTGAAGGCCGCTTTCCCATTCTATCCGAAGAACACCATCCATTTGGTGGGCTTGGAAAACAACAACAACAAGGAAAGCCCGAACCCGGTGGCGATAAAATTCATGGACCAGTATTTCATTGGCAACGATATAGGCATATTTTCCTTGATGTTTGGCGACATAACGGAGGATATAGTGGAGATAGATGTGTCGGTGCTGGAAAATAGGATGTTTTTGGTGGGTGAGGTGCTGGTGAAGGCAGCCATTCATCTTGCCAGGGGCGGTCAATTGGAGGACTTGGGCACCAAGAAAGACAAGCTGACCAAATCCTTGTTGCCTTTGCCTCGTTTTGAAAGCAACAGCATTACGGGGAACGTGATTTATATCGACAAGTTCGAGAACCTGATTACGAATATCTCGAAAGAGCTGTTCGAGAAGGTGGGGCAGGGAAGGAAATTCAACATCATCCCGAAGAGCCCGAGGAACAACTTCCGCAGGTTTGCCAAGGCGTATTACGACATCAACGAGGCGGAGCTGTTTGCCTACTTCAACACGGAGGATTTATTGGAAATAGCCATGAGTTTGGCCAATGCTGCCAGTCTGCTGGGCGTAAAGGTGAATGATAATGTAAGAATAGAATTTGATGATAGTTCGAATCGTTAAGATGACTTTTGAGCCTAGCAATGTGGATGCATTTCTGGAGCTTTTCAACACTTATAAAGAAAAAATAAGGGCTTCGGCGGGCTGCAGCAGGCTGGAATTGCTTAAAGACCATGCTGCCGACAACGTTTATTTTACCTACAGCGAATGGGAGGACGAAGCCTCGCTGAACCATTACCGCTATTCGGCCTTGTTCAAGACGGTGTGGACGCAAACCAAGGCCTTGTTTGCCGACAAAGCCGAAGCTTGGAGCCTGGACAGGGTGCTGGTGGTGGGGTGATGGGCAATCATCAATAAAAAAGCCGCTCGAAAAAGGAAATTGTACTATATTCTTAGTCTGACTTGACAGCAATTGGTTCTGACGTGATAGCAATTGGTTCTGACCTGACAGCAATTGGTTCTGACCAGATAGCAATTGGTTCTGACCTGACAGCAATTGGTTCTGACCTGACAGCAATCGGTTCTGACGTGACAGCAATTGGTTCTGACCTGATAGCAATTGGTTCTGACCTGACAGCAATTGGTTCTGACGTGACAGCAATTGGTTCTGACGTGACAGCAATTGGTTCTGACCTGACAGCAATTGGTTCTGACCTGACAGCAATTGGTTCTGACCTGATAGCAATTGGTTCTGACCTGATAGCAATTGGTTCTGACTTGACAGCAATTGGTTCTGACCTGATAGCAATTGGTTCTGACCAGTAAGTTCTGGACTTTGCATGTCAGTTCTGGAAAAGTGGGGAGGATTGGGAAGTAATTGACTTTAAGATAACTTAAAAAATAGTGTGGAACGGTGTGGATGAGTGAAGATAGGGGGATGGAGGGACGATTATCTCGTTGATAGCATGGGTTTCGGGAATAAATAGTGTGGCATGGGCTGATATGAATTTATAGTAG
Source organism: uncultured Bacteroidota bacterium (assembly GCA_903911135.1). Taxonomy (GTDB): domain Bacteria; phylum Bacteroidota; class Bacteroidia; order AKYH767-A; family JABDAW01; genus JABDAW01. The sequence goes on along the minus strand of CAIWCG010000222.1, from coordinate 20,694 downwards.
GGAGCGTTGAGTGTTAACAAACAGTGAGAAATTTTAACTGTCGGTGGAAGAATTTTAACGTTCGGTGAAGAAACGTTAACAGTCAGTGGGCAAAAGTTGAAGTACGATCGCCTAAAGTTGAAGTACAGTCGCCTAAAGTTGATGTACGATCGCCTAAAGTTGATGTACGGTCGCCTAAAGTTGATGTACGATCGCCTAAAGTTGAAGTACGATCGCCTAAAGTTGAAGTACGGTCGTCTAAAGTTGAAGTACGATCGCCTAAAGTTGATGTACAGTCGCCTAAAGTTGATGTACGATCGCCTAAAGTTGATGTACAGTCGCCTAAAGTTGATGTACGGTCGCCTAAAGTTGAAGTACGATCGCCTAAAGTTGAAGTACGGTCGCCTAAAGTTGAAGTACGGTCGCCTAAAGTTGATGTACGATCGCCTAAAGTTGATGTACAGTCGCCTAAAGTTGAAGTACAGTGGGGGTGTTTTTAAGGTTGATAGGTGGGTTTATAGGGGTAAAGGTTGGAAATGGATTACAAATCCATAGTGATGGGGTGCAGGTTTGCAAAACCTGCACATCGTGCGCTAACTAAAACCTGCACAGCTGATTTTTCATCATTTATACATTACCAAATTATTTAAAATGACCAGTTAACAATAATATGCCTATAATAATTAAACCAATTCCTCCTAAAATTCCTTTTTGATTTGTCAAAAAAATATCATGGGGGACTTTTGAAGGATAAAGTATTACTTTCAATATTATTAAAAAGCCTAAAATTATTAAAACAATACCTTCTATTATATGAGTATTATACATTGGCCTAATTTAGTAATATTTTTACTTCCGATTTAACTCACAAATCTTCATGTGAGGTTGTTTATTGTTCTGGAGGTTTTTCAGTAGGATAAACATCCTGAAAGGTTGACTTTTTCTCGCCGTCCTGAAAGGTTGTAACAATAAAGGAGCAATGAAGTTCAAAATCATCTCTATGGAGTTCATGCTGCAAATATAAAAATTATCGGGATGGGAGGGAAATGGATTAGAAATCCATAGTGATGGGGTGCAGGATTGCAAATCCATAGTGATGGGGTGCAGGATTGCAAATCCTGCACAGCGGAGTGAAAATCCTTCGGAGGTGGGGTTTTCTCGTACAGAGTGGGGAGGGTTTCGCAAAGGGCTGCTTTGGCTACGGCGAAAAGGCGTAGCCTTTTCGCCGTAGCCAAATTATCACTGTTCGGACGAGAAACCTGCCGTCAAGGCATAGCCCTGACATGCCCAGCTTATCCTGCCATTACGAAGGCCTTTGGCGACGGAGGCAGATAATCGATGGCTGGCAGGTAGTACGTGGGACGAGAAGAGGATATCGGCTCCTTATCGAAATTATGAATTATAGATTATAAATTATAAATTGGAGGTAGGTTGCTTGGCTTGGTGCATTTGCCGGAAAATTGCGCCCCTATATATATATAGTATGGTTGCGCCAAAATAATGTTTGAAATGTTGGTAGTTTTTCCGGAATGTTTATCTTTACGGCGCGAAATAATCGTAAACGGATGCAAAATACTATTCTATTTAACTGTTCTGATGGAGGCCAAATGGGCTGGAACAGGCGTTTTGCACCCTCGGTACCCTCAAATAATGGAATCATTTTGAAGAAGAACAGCGCCTTGCAGGCGATGTTGAATTCCCAATTCGGCGAAAGTTCGATTGGAATGCCTGGAAAACAGGCGCTTAGCTTCAAAATGATTTGTGATGAAGGTTAATTCTCCTCTTTTTTTACTTTTAAGTTCGATTCTACCTATTGGTAGCGACCTGCTACCTATCGGTGGCGACCTGCTACCTATCGGTGGCGACTTGCTACCTATCGGTAGCGACCTGCTACCTATCGGTAGCGACCTGCTACCTATCGGTAGCGACCTGCTACCTGTCGGTAGCGACCTGCTACCTATCGGTAGAATCAGTTAACCAATTCAATGAATGTATTGATAAACAAACTTATAACTATAAATATTAAATAAAATGAAAATTGAAACAGCAAAACAAATGCTCCGTCGTCTCTGGAATGGGAAAAAGGAAAGCGGCCTGACAAACCGCCAAATCAGGATTATTATTCTAGCTATCTTTCCAACTCGAGAAGGTGACTTGGATGCTTACTTTAATAATGTTCAGGGATACCTTACTTTGGCAGCCACTCGCACCAGGCTGGGTGTCGATGCCACCAAATTTGCCACTTTTAATGGGTTGATGGGTGGCCCTCGCCTGCCTACAGGCACTCCTCCAAATACCAACAGTACCCCGCATACCTGGAACTATGTCTATCCATTGGAAAAGGATTATACTACCAAAACCAAACCGTTGGTTGATGAAAAAGATGAATTGATAGTTTCGATAAAAGCAGCCATCAGAGATGTGTATTCCAATATTCCGGATGCCAATCTTTTGCCGGTGGATATCACCACCACCCATATCGTCCCCAAAGCAAACCATGCCGACCCAACTCCAGAACCGGAAGAAATCGTCATCACCGTCGGCATCACGCTCACGCCTCTTGGCGGTGGCAAGATGGAGGCCGTTTTCACCACTCCTACCGGTGCCATCGCCATGCCGTTTCTCGGGGTAACCATCCAAATAGCCTATTCCATCATTCCGATAAATGCCACTCCACCAGTGCCTTCGCCAGCCACATCGGGAGCCTGTGCCGTGCACGATGTCATCTCTACCGCCCGCCATATCTTTGATCTCGGCGAAACGGCCATCGGGATGAAAATGGTGCTTTTTGCCCGTTATGTATACATCAAGCATCCGAAAAAATCGGGTGGCTATGCCGAAAGTGTATCTAAAACGATAGCTTAAACACCCACAAGACGACACCTTGTATTTGGGCATCCTGAAAATTCTACAAGGTAGGGGGCAAGTTCGTATTATTTTTCATAAATAGTTTTTTTATAATTATTTTTTATATATTTGCAGCCCCCGAAAAAAAAATAAGGCTTTAATAATAACATTTATAACATAAAATAATGGCAAAAGAAATAGGCGCAGTAGTAAAATTACAGATCAAAGGAGGAGCTGCGAATCCTGCACCGCCAATCGGACCTGCTTTGGGTGCCAAAGGCGTGAATATCATGGAGTTCTGCAAACAATTCAACGCAAGAACAGCCGACAAACCAGGGAAGGTTTTACCAGTAACATTGACTGTTTATACTGATAAATCGTTCGACTTCGTAGTTAGAAATACCCCAGTTCCAATCCAGTTGTTGGATGCCGCAAAATTGAAAGGCGGTTCGGCAGAATCAAACAGAAAAAAGGTGGGACAGGTTACTTGGGATCAGATAAAAGCGATAGCAGAAGATAAAATGCCTGACTTCAACGCATTTACTTTGGAAAGCGCAATAAGCATGGTGGCAGGAACTGCAAGAAGTATGGGAATTACCATAGAAGGCGAAAATCCATACAAGAAAGCTTAATATATAATCAGATTAAATTATGGCAAAAGTTAGTAAAAAAAGAAAAGAAATAATGAAGAAGATCGATCAGACAAAGTCTTATACTTTGACTGACGCGACGAAATTGGTAAAACAATTGAGCACGACGAAATTCGATTCTTCCGTTGATATAGACGTACGTTTAGGTGTAGATCCAAGAAAGGCAAACCAGATGGTAAGAGGTTCGATAACCCTTCCTCATGGTACCGGAAAAGTAAAAAGAGTTTTGGTTTTATGCACTCCTGACAAGGAGCAGGAAGCTCGTGATGCTGGTGCAGATCATGTTGGCTTGGATGATTATATTACCAAGATTGAAAAAGATGGTTGGACGGATATCGATGTAGTTATCACCATGCCAAGCGTAATGGCTAAAGTTGGTAGATTAGGAAAGATTCTAGGACCAAGAAACTTGATGCCAAATCCAAAGACAGGAACGGTAACAATGGAAATTGCTAAAGCCGTAAAGGATGCAAAAGGTGGAAAGATTGATTTCAAAGTTGATAAGCAAGGAATCATACATACTTCCATAGGCAAAGTTTCCTTCGACGCAGATAAGATTTTAGGCAATGCAAACGAATTGTTGCATACCATAGTAAAGTTAAAGCCTTCATCGGCAAAGGGTACTTATATTAAGAGCATCTTTTTATCAAGTACCATGAGCCCTGGTATTCAAATAGAACCAAAATCAATAGTTTAATTTCGATATTTATCAAATGAAAAAAGAAGAAAAAAATAAGATCATAGATGGTTTAGTAGAACAGTTTAAAGTTACCAACCATTTTTATGTTACAGATATTTCAGATTTGGATGTAGAAACAACTAACAATCTGAGAAGGCTTTGTTATAACAAGAATGTAAAATTACAGGTCGCTAAAAATACCTTTATTCAAAAGGCATTGGAGAGAACTGAAGGTGATTTTGCACAAATTTTCGATGTATTGAAGGGGTCATCTGCAATCATGTTCTGTGAAACAGCAAATGTACCGGCCAAATTGATAAAGGAATTCAGAAAGAAAAACCCCAAGCCTATTTTAAAGGGTGCTTTCGTGGAATCTTCAATATTCATTGGCGACAGTCAGGTTGATAGCCTTTCTAAATTGAAATCTAAAAATGAATTGATTGGAGATATAATCATGATACTTCAATCACCTGCTAAAAATGTTCTTGGTGCTTTACAATCCGGTGGAAATACCATCGCTGGAGTTGTCAAGACACTTTCTGAAAGAGCATAACTATCCAGAGGCTTCCAAAATATTATAAAAATAAATAAATTAATAACAAATTAAATTAAAAAAATGGCAGATTTAAAAGCATTCGCTGATCAGTTAGTTAACCTGACAGTAAAAGAAGTAAACGAGTTAGCAAAAATTTTAAAAGATGAATATGGCATTGAACCTGCCGCTGCGGCAACTGTTGTAGCGTCTGGAGGTGGTGGTGGCGAAGCTGCTGCACCTGCAGAAAAAACTACTTTTGATGTAATTTTAAAACATGGTGGTAGTGCAAAATTAGGTGTCGTTAAATTAGTAAAGGAAATCACTGGATTAGGATTGAAAGAAGCTAAAGATTTAGTTGATGGAGCTCCAAAAGCAGTGAAAGAAGGAATCTCTAAAGAAGAAGCAAATTCAGTAAAAGCGCAGTTAGAAGAAGCTGGTGCTGAAGTTGAAGTTAAATAATTTCTTTTCTTCAAAAAATAGTTGTTAGACCATCCCATTTGGGGTGGTCTATACGGCTTTATAACGGGTTCTAATGTTCTTGGTTTTTATTCAAAAATATATAAAATAAAATTATCTTGGCAAATTTAAATAATCACTCAACTAAAAGAATCAATTTTGCTTCTACTAAGGGGGCAATTGACTATCCTGATTTTTTGGAAATCCAATTAAAATCATTTAAAGATTTCTTCCAATTAGAAACTACATCTGATAATAGAGAAAAAGAAGGATTGTTTAAGGTTTTCTCTGAAAATTTTCCAATATCTGATAGTAGGAATAATTTTGTCTTGGAGTTTCTTGATTACTTTATCGATCCTCCTAGATATTCAACAGATGAATGTATTGAAAGAGGTTTAACATATAGTGTTCCATTAAAAGCTAAACTGAAATTATTCTGCACGGACCCTGAGCATGAGGATTTTGAAACCATTGTTCAGGATGTATATCTTGGGACAATACCATACATGACTAATAAAGGGACCTTTATTATAAACGGAGCTGAACGTGTTGTTGTATCTCAGTTACATCGTTCTCCTGGTGTATTTTTCGGGCAAAGCCGTCATGCAAATGGAACAAAATTATACTCCGCCCGTGTAATTCCTTTTAAAGGATCTTGGATGGAGTTTGCTACAGACATAAATAATGTCATGTATGCTTATATTGATAGAAAGAAAAAATTCCCTGTTACAACATTATTAAGAGCCATTGGTTTTCAGACTGACAAGGATATATTAAATATTTTTGGTCTTGCTGATGAGTTAAAAGTTAGTAAGGTTGCTCTAAAAAAAGCTATCGGAAGAAAATTGGCTGCTAGGGTACTAAAAACTTGGGTTGAAGATTTTGTTGATGAAGATACCGGCGAAGTAGTCTCAATTGAAAGAAATGAAATTATTTTTGAGAGAGAAACAATTATTGAAGATGATCATATTGATACAATCATTGATTCTGGTGTAAAAACTATTATACTTCATAGGGAAGATGCAAATGCAAATGATTATGCAATAATTTATAATACCTTACAAAAGGATACTTCAAACTCTGAGAAAGAAGCTGTTGAACATATCTATAGGCAACTTCGAAATGCTGAACCACCTGATGAAGAAACTGCTCGTGGAATAATCGATAAGTTATTCTTTAGTGATAAAAGATACGATTTGGGAGAGGTAGGGAGATATCGGATTAACAAGAAATTGAATATGGAAACTCCTACGGAAGTCAAGGTACTTACAAAGGAGGATATTATCGCAATCATCAAATATCTTATTGAACTGATTAATTCAAAGGCAATTGTTGATGATATCGATCACTTGAGTAACAGAAGAGTAAGAACAGTAGGTGAACAATTATATTCCCAATTTGGTGTTGGCCTCTCAAGAATGGCTCGTACTATCAGAGAACGAATGAATGTAAGGGATAATGAAGTATTTACCCCTGCCGATTTGATCAATGCTAAAACACTTTCTTCTGTTATCAATTCTTTCTTCGGTACCAATCAGCTTTCACAATTCATGGATCAAACCAATCCTTTGGCTGAAATCACTCACAAGAGAAGACTTTCTGCCCTGGGACCTGGTGGTCTTTCCAGAGAACGTGCTGGTTTCGAAGTCCGTGACGTTCACTATACTCACTACGGAAGATTGTGTACGATTGAAACTCCTGAGGGGCCAAATATCGGTCTTATTTCTTCCCTTTGTGTTTATGCCAAAATCAATAATCTTGGTTTTATCGAAACGCCTTATCGAACCGTCACTAATGGTAAAGTTGATGTCAACAAGGATGTTATTTACCTTACTGCTGAAGAGGAGGATAAAATGGTGATAGCCCAGGCAAATGCTGTCATTGACGAAAAAGGTAATTTCAAGGATTCTAAAGTTAAGGCTCGTTTCGAAGGTGATTTCCCTATCTCTGATCCAAAAAGCCTTACCCTCATGGATGTGGCTCCAAATCAGATTGCTTCTATTGCAGCCTCCTTGATTCCTTTCCTTGAGCATGATGATGCTAACCGTGCATTGATGGGATCAAACATGATGCGGCAGGCGGTTCCTCTTCTGAAACCTTCTGCTCCAATCGTTGGTACCGGATTAGAAGCCGGTGTTGCTAGGGATAGTAGAGTGCTTATCAATGCTGAAGGCGATGGAGTTGTAGAATCTGTCGATGCCAATGAAATTACAATAAAGTATTCCAGAACTGATGCCGAAAGGTTAATCAGTTTCGAAGAAGACTCAAAAACATATAAGCTTACCAAGTTCCAAAAAAGTAATCAAAGTACTTGTATCAACCTGAAACCTATTGTCCGTAAAGGCGAGAAGGTTCGTAAAGGTCAAGTGCTTTGCGAAGGCTATGCCACCCAAAATGGTGAGCTCGCTCTTGGTCAAAACCTAAAAGTGGCATTCATGCCTTGGAAGGGTTTTAACTTCGAGGATGCTATCGTTATTTCCGAGCGTGTTGTCAGAGATGATATCTTCACCTCCCTTCATATCGACGAATATAGTCTCGATGTCCGCGATACCAAAAGAGGTCTTGAAGAACTTACTAACGATATTCCAAACGTAAGCGAAGAAGCTACCAAAGATCTTGATGAACATGGTCTGATCCGTGTCGGTGCCGAAGTAGGTGAAGGCGATATTCTTATCGGTAAAATCACCCCTAAAGGCGAAACCGATCCTTCTCCAGAAGAAAAACTGTTAAGAGCCATCTTCGGCGACAAGGCAGGTGATGTAAAGGATGCCTCTCTCAAGGTTCCGCCTTCTGTAAAGGGTATCGTTATCGATAAAAAATTATTCTCCCGAGCCATCAAGGACAAAGATCAAAAGATCAACGAAAAACCAATGCTCTCCAAGTTGGATGATGAACACAATCGTATGGTTGCCGACCTCAAGTCTAAACTTATCGATAAACTTCTCGTGCTTATCAGTGGTCGAGTTTCCCAAGGTGTTTACAATGTCTTCAAAGAAGAGATTGTACCACGCAGCACCAAGTTCAATCACAAGGTACTTTCCGAAATGGAATTCGCCAATGTCAATCCTGCCCGTTGGACTACCGACAAGGAGAAAAACGAACAGATAAAAATCCTACTTCACAACTATAATATCCGCCTGAACGACATCACCGGTGTCTATAAAAGAAAGAAATTCGCCCTCACTGTAGGCGATGAACTTCCTACCGGAATCGTACAGATGGCTAAGGTTTACGTTGCCAAGAAAAGAAAACTTAAAGTCGGTGATAAGATGGCAGGCCGTCACGGAAATAAAGGTATTGTCGCCAAAATCGTTCGCGATGAAGACATGCCATTCCTCGAAGACGGAACCCCAGTCGATATTGTCCTCAATCCCCTTGGCGTACCATCACGTATGAACCTCGGTCAGATATATGAAACCGTCCTTGCATGGGCAGGTCAAACATTGGGCTTGAAATACGCCACCCCTATCTTCGATGGTGCTACCGTTGCCCAGATAGGAGAAGAGATAACCAAAGCCGGCCTTCCCGAATTCGGTTCCACCCACCTTTACGATGGCGGAACAGGCCTAAGATTCGATCAAACAGCCACCGTAGGTATCATTTATATGCTTAAACTCGGCCACATGGTTGATGACAAGATGCACGCCCGTTCCATCGGGCCATACTCTCTCATCACGCAGCAGCCCCTCGGCGGTAAAGCCCAGTTCGGTGGTCAGCGTTTCGGTGAAATGGAGGTTTGGGCCATCGAAGCATTCGGTGCTGCAAATATCCTCCAAGAACTTCTTACCGTTAAGTCCGACGACGTCTCAGGTCGTGCAAAAGCATACGAAAGTATCGTCAAAGGCGAAAACATGCCTCCTGCCGGTATTCCCGAATCGTTCAACGTATTGCTTCACGAATTAAGAGGTCTTGGCTTAAAGATTACCCTCGATTAATATTTCAATTATATAATTGCTAAGAATATCATGAAAGTCTTGGCAAATAATACAACGGATAAGTTTTCTTCCATAAAATAAAATGACCACCGCGATAAACATATTGAATCTTGAAATGATGCCTTGGTTGAGCAAGATATCCACTTGGATTTCGTTGCAACTGGAGTCAGTTACGGTTCAACTGGAGTCGGTTGGGAGGAAACTGGAGCCGGTTGGGAGAAAACTGGAGTCGGTTGGGAAGAAACTGGAGTCGGTTGGGAGAAAACTGGAGTCGGTTGGGAGAAAACTGGAGCCAGTCACGGGGAAATCCAAGCCAGTTACGGCTTCAACCAAGCCGGTTATTGAAAAACTGGAGTCGGTTGGCCAAATCCTGCCGTCAACGATTACTAAAAAAGCTATAATTATCAATACATTAACAAATAAATAAATAAAATGGGAAAGAAAAAGGATTTTATCTCCGATGTCAAGCAAACCCGTCGATTGAATGGTAAAACGTTCATCGAACAAGCTGCTATTGACGGTACGAGTTTCGATCTCATTGCTGCCGATGTTACAGATGTGACTACCAAATGGCATGCTTTTGATGATGCCATGACTGCAGAACAAACGCTTATCGACCAATTGTCTGTCGCCGTTAGCCAAACAAAAGTGGCGGATGCTGCTTTTGAAAAGGAGGAACGGAAACTTGCAGGAAAAATCAAGAAAAGCAATGGTTATACAGAAGGTGTCGGCCATCGTTATGATATTATCGGCGAGGGAGAATTCATTGATATTGCAACTTCTAAATCGGTACTCAAATTGGTGCAAGTTCCACATGGTTGGGAGATTGAATTCAATCTTCACGATTTTTTTTCTGGGGTTAAGATTTGGCGCCAACGACCAGGCGGTGTCAAGACTTTTTTGGCTACTGATACCAGAACACCTTATGTTGATAATGAAGCACAGGTGGATGGCACTAAATATTCCGCTTTTTATTTGAGAGGTGATGATGAAGTGGGCAAGGAAAGCGATGATGCAAATGTGAAGGTGTAAAGAAAAAAATAACTAAATAAAATGATAAAAAGGAAAGAAGAAAAACCAAAAAGTAATTTCACCAGGATTACCATCTCTTTGGCATCTCCTGAAAGTATCTTGGCCACATCCAGTGGCGAGGTTTTAAAACCTGAAACCATCAACTACCGAACTTATAAGCCCGAACGCGACGGTTTATTTTGTGAGCGTATTTTTGGCCCTATTAAGGATTGGGAATGTCATTGCGGTAAATATAAACGCATCCGTTATAAAGGAATCATCTGCGATCGTTGTGGCGTCGAAGTCACAGAACGCAAGGTCCGAAGAGAACGTGTTGGCCACGTCCAGCTTATCGTTCCAGTTGCCCACATCTGGTATTTCCGCTCCCTCCCAAACAAAATCGGTTACCTCCTCGGTCTCCCTTCAAAGAAATTGGATCTCATCATTTATTATGAAAGATATGTAGTCATCCAACCAGGAATTAAAGCCGAAGATGGTGTTCAATATCTTGATTTCTTGATGGAAGAAGATTATCTGAATATCATCGAAACCCTTCCGAAAGACAATCAGCATCTCGAAGATACTGACCCAAATAAGTTCATCGCCAAGATGGGAGCTGATGCACTTTTAGATCTCCTTAATCGTCTCGATTTGGACGAACTTTCCTTCCGTCTTCGTCACCAAGCAGGCAACGAAACCTCCCAGCAGCGTAAGAACGAAGCCTTGAAGAGACTTCAAGTAGTCGAAGCTTTCCGTGGTGCAAACCTAAGGATGGAAAACCGCCCAGGTTGGATGATAGTAAAGGTCGTTCCAGTTATTCCACCAGAATTGCGTCCTCTTGTTCCTCTCGATGGTGGCCGTTTCGCCACCTCCGATTTGAACGATTTATATCGTCGAGTAATCATTCGTAATAATCGTCTTAAGAGACTGCTTGAAATCAAGGCTCCTGATGTCATCCTTCGTAATGAAAAACGAATGCTTCAAGAGGCCGTCGACAGTCTTTATGATAACTCCAGAAAAGTAAATGCTGTAAAAACTGACAGCAACCGTGCCTTGAAGTCACTCTCTGATAGTTTGAAAGGTAAGCAAGGCCGTTTCCGTCAAAACCTTCTTGGAAAACGTGTTGACTACTCTGCCCGTTCCGTAATCGTCGTTGGTCCAAATCTGAAACTCCACGAATGTGGACTTCCAAAAGATATGGCTGCCGAGCTTTTCAAACCATTTATCATTCGCAAGATGATTGAAAGAGGTATTGTAAAGACCGTTAAGTCTGCCAAGAAAATCGTCGATAGAAAAGACCCGATTGTTTGGGATATCCTCGAAAACGTTCTTAAAGGCCACCCGGTATTGTTGAACAGAGCCCCAACGCTTCACAGATTGGGTATCCAGGCTTTCCAACCAAAATTGATTGAAGGAAAAGCTATTCAGTTGCATCCACTCGTTTGTACTGCCTTCAACGCCGATTTTGACGGTGATCAGATGGCCGTTCACGTTCCACTTGGCAATGCAGCTATAGCAGAAGCACAGTTATTGATGCTTGCTTCGCATAATATTTTGAATCCAGCAAACGGGTCTCCTATCACCATTCCTTCTCAGGATATGGTTCTCGGGCTTTATTATTTGACTAAAGCAAAAAAATCAGAAGGTAAGAATATAGTTAAAGGTGAAGGTCTTACATTCTATTCTCCCGAAGAAGTGATCATTGCCTATAATGAAGGGCGTGCCGAGCTTCATGCTTGGATAAAAGTAAAGGTCAATCAGAAAATTGATGGTAAATTGGTTAATAAATTAACTGAAACTACCATCGGTCGCGTACTTTTCAATCAGGTCGTACCATCTACAATGGGCTTTATCAACGAATTGCTGACAAAGAAATCCCTTCGCGAAATCATTAATTCAGTATTGAAAGAAACTGGCATTGCCGGCACCAGTAAATTCTTGGATGATATCAAGGATTTAGGTTTCGAAAACGCCTTCAAGGGTTCCTTGTCTTTCAATCTTTCTGATGTAAAAATTCCTGAGGAAAAAGAACCTCTTGTAAATAAGGCTCATGCCGAAGTTGAAGAAGTTATGGGTAACTATAACCTTGGTTTTATTACCAACAATGAAAGATATAACCAGATTATCGATATCTGGACACGTACAAATTCCCGTATCACCGAAGCCTTGATGAAACAGTTGACTACAGATAAGCAAGGTTTCAATTCCATATTCATGATGCTTGATTCTGGTGCTCGTGGTAGCAAGGAACAGATTCGTCAGCTTAGTGGAATGCGAGGTTTGATGGCTAAGCCTTCTAAATCCGGTTCAATTGGTGGCGAAATCATTGAGAATCCGATCCTTTCTAACTTTAAGGAAGGCCTTTCAATTCTTGAGTATTTCATCTCAACTCACGGTGCTCGTAAAGGTCTTGCCGATACCGCACTTAAAACTGCCGATGCTGGTTATCTTACCCGTCGTTTGGTCGATGTTGCTCAAGACGTTATAATCACTGATGATGATTGTGGCACCTTAAGAGGACTCTCCGCTTCTGCACTTAAAAACAATGAAGATGTGGTAGAATCTCTATTCGATAGAATCCTTGGTAGAACATCGTTGCATGATGTAGAAGATCCTCGTAATGGTGAAATCATCGTAAAATCAGGTCAGGAAATAACTGAAGATATTGCTGGCAAAATTGATGAGTCCCCACTCGAAATAGTTGAGATTCGTTCCGTACTCACCTGCGAAAGTAAAAAGGGTGTATGTGCTAAATGCTACGGAAGAAACCTATCTACAGCAAGAATGGTTCAAAAAGGAGAAGCTGTTGGCGTTATTGCTGCGCAGTCCATCGGTGAGCCAGGAACACAGTTGACACTTAGAACTTTCCACGTCGGTGGTACTGCATCTAAAGCTGCTACTGAAAGTACAGTAATGGCTAAGTACGATGGAATAATAGAATTTGATGAAGTGAAAACTATTCCATATACTGCGAATAACAAGAAGATTGATGTTGTTCTTGGACGTTCAGGAGAGTTTAGAATTATCGACCCTGCTACAAAAACAATACTAGCAACTGGTAATATTCCTTATGGTGCTCATGTTTTTGTTAAGAATAACGATAAACTAAAGAAAGGTGATTTGATTTGCGAATGGGATCCATGGAATGCTGTAATTATCTCCGAGTTTTCAGGTAAGATCGAATTTGAACATATTGAAGAAAGCATCACTTTCCGTGAAGAATCGGATGAACAAACAGGTTATAAGGAAAAGGTTATCATCGATAGCCGTGATAAAACAAAGAATCCGGTTATTAAGATTATTGATGATAAAAAGGAAATTTTAAAATCTTATAATATTCCAGTTGGAGCTCATATTATTGCTAATAAGGGTGATAAGATTAAAGCAGGAGATGTTTTTGTCAAGATACCAAGAACAGCCGGAAAATCTGGTGATATCACCGGTGGGCTTCCTAGAGTTACCGAGTTGTTCGAAGCTCGTAATCCTTCAAACCCAGCAGTTGTTTCCGAAATTGATGGCATAGTAACTTACGGTGGAATCAAAAGAGGAAATAGGGAAATTATTGTTACCTCGAAGGATGGTGATGTTAAAAAATATTTAATATCATTATCAAAACATATACTTGTTCAGGATAACGATTATGTAAAAGCAGGTTTCCCTCTGTCTGATGGGGCGATTACTCCTTCTGATATCTTGTCAATTAAAGGCCCTGCTCAAGTACAAAGCTACTTGGTTAATGAAGTTCAGGAAGTCTACCGTTTACAAGGTGTTAAGATTAATGATAAGCATTTCGAAGTAATCGTTCGACAAATGATGCGTAAAGTTAACATCGAAGATCCAGGTGATACCAAATTCTTAGAAAAGGATGCTGTTGACAGATTGGATTTTATCGAAGAAAATGATTGGATATACGACAAGAAAATTGTAGTTGATCCTGGTGACTCTCAAAATGTAAAAGCAGGGCAGATAATTACATTAAGAAAACTAAGAGATGAGAATTCTATCTTAAAACGTAAGGATTTAAAATTAGTTGAAGCTAGAGATGCTATTCCAGCTACATCTAGCCCCCAATTACAAGGAATAACTCAAGCCTCATTGCATACGAAGAGTTGGATATCTGCAGCTTCCTTCCAGGAAACCACAAAAGTTTTAAACGAAGCAGCAGTTAGTGGGAAAACAGATTTGTTGCAAGGCTTAAAGGAAAATGTAATTGTTGGTCATTTAATTCCTGCTGGAACAGGTTTACGCGAATACGAAAAATTAATTGTCGGTTCCCAAGAAGAATTTGATTTACTTTTAAAATCAAAATCTAACTAAAATTATTGATAATTAAGATAAATTGGCTAAATAACTATTTGAATAATTATGGAAAATAACAATACTAATGAGTTAAATGTTGAACTATCAGAAGAAATTGCTGATGGTATTTACTCTAATCTAGCAATAATTACTCATTCAAATTCTGAATTTGTAATTGATTTTTTAAAAGTAATGCCAGGTATTCCAAAGGCAAAAGTAAAATCTAGAATTGTTTTAACACCTCAACATGCTAAAAGACTAATAATGGCATTAAATGATAATATAAGCAAATTTGAGGCAGTCAATGGAATTATTAAGCTAACAGATAACAATTCCATTCCTATGAATTTTGGTGGCCCAACAGCTCAAGCATAAAGGTAATTTAACTCAAAAGTTGTCTATATAATTGTTAATCAATAAGTTACTATATGTTTTTATCATAGAATAAGGTATAAGGTATTAGCAGAAATTAAAATGTTAGTAAATATTTTAAAATAAAGTATTGTTATTAGAAAAATAAAATTTATCTTTGCCGTCCCAAAAAAAAATACGACGTCTTAAGAAAGAATAAAATGGAAAGAAAAAAGAATAAAATACCGAAATTGAATGTACGAAAAGGGGATATGGTTTTCGTTTTGACTGGGAACTATAAAGGCCATAAAGGAAGAGTATTGGAAATTATTGTTGATAAAGGAAGAGCTTTTGTTGAAGGAATTAATATAATTTCAAAACACACAAAACCAAATCAACAGAATGATAAGGGTGGCATTGTAAAAAAGGAATCATCTATCAATATTTCAAATTTAATGGTTTTGGATTCAAAAGGAAATCCATCAAGAATTGGCAGGCGATTGGAAAAAGGGAAATTGGTAAGATTTTCGAAAAAAAATGGGGATTTAATTAATACAAATAAATAAAGGTAATGAAATACATACCAAGGTTAAAGTTAAAATATAAGGAAGAGGTAACTCCGTCGTTACAAAAAAAGTATAGTTATAAAAGTTCTATGCAGGTACCAAAATTGCTTAAAATTGCAATAAATCAGGGTGTTGGTGCTGCTGTGGCTGACAAGAAAATTTTGGAAGCAGCTCTTGGTGAAATTAAGTTAATAACCGGTCAAAAACCAATTGCTACAATTTCTAAGAAAGATATTTCCAATTTTAAATTAAGGTCAGGTGTTCCTATTGGGGTCAAGGTTACTTTAAGGGATAATATGATGTATGAATTTTTAGATCGATTAATTTCAGTTGCCTTACCGCGGATTCGTGATTTTAAGGGAATAAATCAAAAGGGTTTTGATGGTAGAGGAAATTACACATTTGGAGTAACTGAACAAATCATTTTCCCTGAAATTGACATTGATAAAGTAAATAAAGTTACAGGTTTAGACATTACCTTTGTTACTTCTGCTAAAACTGATGCTGAAGCAATGGAGCTATTAAAAGAATTTGGTTTACCTTTTAAGAAATAATTATTAAATAATATGGCAAAAGAATCAGTAAAGGCTAGAGAGAGAAAGAGAGCAAGAATGGTTGTGAAATACGCACCTAAAAGAGCTGAACTTAAGGCTTTAGGAGATTATTCGGCCTTGGATAAATTACCAAGGAGTTCTTCTAAAGTTAGGATGCATAATAGGTGTCAATTAACAGGAAGACCAAAAGGATATATGAGACAATTTGGTATTTCAAGAAACCTATTTAGGAAGTTTGCTTTGGAAGGAAAAATTCCAGGTGTAACCAAAGCTAGTTGGTAAATAAATAACATAAATAACATAAATAACATAAACGAAATGACAGATCCAATTTCAGATTATTTAACAAGAGTAAGGAATGCTATTAAGGCCAATCATCGAATTGTGGAAATACCAGCTTCAAACATTAAAAAGGAAATTACTAAAATTCTTTTTGACAAAGGCTATATTTTAAATTATAAATTCGATTCTACTGAAAATAAGCAAGGTGTAATAAAGGTAGCGCTTAAGTATAATCCAATCACAAAAACTTCAGCAATAAAGTCATTATCAAGAATTAGTTCTCCAGGCTTGCGTAAATATGTTGATTCAGATAATTTACCTCGAGTCTTAAATGGATTGGGTATAGCAATATTATCAACATCAAAAGGTGTCATAACTGATAAGGAAGCAAAAAACATTGGAGTTGGGGGTGAGGTATTATGTTATATATATTAATTTTGTTTAAATAATCGATTAAAAATTATCTTATAATAAATTATGTCAAGAATTGGAAAATTACCAATATCTGTTCCAGCAGGAGTAGATGTGAGTATAAAAAATAATATTTTTACTGTTAAAGGAAAAAGAGGCTGTCTAACTCAGGAAATAGATTCTTCAATAAGCGTTCAAATTGAAGGAGGAATTATTCAATTTACTAGGAATACAGACAATAAAAGAGATCGTGCTTTACATGGATTATATAGGTCATTAATAAATAATATGATTACTGGTGTATCTGTGGGTTATAAAATTTCTCAGGAATTAGTTGGTGTGGGATATAGAGCAACAATTCAGGGGCAGCTCTTGGATATGGTATTAGGCTATTCGCACCATGTTGTTTTTGAATTACCAAATGAAATAACTTGTGTTACAACTGCCGAAAGAGGGAAGAATCCAACTATTATTTTAGAAAGTTATGATAAACAATTAATAGGTCAAGTTGCTGCAAAGATTAGGTCGTTACGTACACCTGAACCATATAAGGGAAAAGGAATTAGATTTACAGGTGAAATATTAAGAAGAAAAGCAGGAAAGTCAGCAGCTAAAAAATAAATAACATGTTAAGAAAAGAAAAAAGACGGATTGGGATTAGAAAACGAATTCGAAAATCAGTTTCGGGAACTTCAAATAGACCTAGGTTGTCTGTTTTTAGAAGTAATAAACAAATTTATGCACAAATTATTGATGATTCTAAAGGAATTACGTTAGTTTCTGCTAGTTCAGTTGAAACTGAAATTAGTGAGTTAAAAGGTCCCAAAATCGAGTTAGCAAAAAGAGTAGGTATTTCAGTCGCAAAAAAGGCAATTAATGAGGGCATTGCCTCAGTTGTATTTGATCGAGGGGGATATTTATTTCATGGGCGTATAAAATCATTGGCCGATGGCGCAAGAGAAGGTGGATTAAAATTTTAAAAAATAATTATGTCAAATATTGATATTAAAAGAGTAAAAACAAGCGAAATCGAATTGAAAGATAAACTTGTTGGTGTTAACCGAGTTGTTAAAGTAACAAAAGGAGGTCGTACCTTTAGTTTTTCAGCAATCATTGTAGTTGGTGATGAAAATGGTGTAGTTGGTCATGGATTGGGCAAAGCAAAGGAAATTACTGATGCAGTAATGAAAGGAATTGATGATGCGAAGAAAAATTTAGTTCGAGTTCCAATACATAAAGGTACGATTCCTCATGAACAATATGGTAAATATGGTGGGGCATATGTATTTTTAAAACCTGCTGCACCAGGAACTGGTGTAATTGCAGGAGGTGCAATGAGAGCTGTTTTAGAAAGTGTGGGAATAACTGATGTTTTGGCAAAATCCAAAGGATCTTCAAATCCTCATAATGTGGTAAAAGCAACAGTTGATGCCCTTGTGCAATTGCGTGATGCAATAACCGTCGCTCAACATCGAGGTGTTAAGTTGGATAAAGTTTTTAATGGTTAATTTTAATATACATAAATATGAATTTAAGTTCGTTAAAACCTGCAGAAGGTTCAACAAAAAATAGAAAAAGAATAGGGAGAGGTCAAGGATCTGGAAGAGGAGGAACTTCTACTCGTGGGCATAAGGGGGCACAATCTAGATCTGGGTATAGTTCGAAACGTGGTTTTGAAGGTGGCCAAATGCCTTTGCAAAGGAGAATGCCTAAAGTTGGATTTAAGAATATTAATCGCTTAGAGTTTCATGGTATTAACCTAGATGTGATAAATAAATTGGCTGTTGAAAAATCATTATCAAGTATCGATATTGATACCTTTGTTAAATATGGTATTTGTTCTAAAAATAAGAAAATTAAGATATTAGGTCGAGGTAAGCTCACGAAAACGGTGCAAATTAAAGCTAACGCTTTTTCGAAAACCGCCAAATCGGTTATTGAGGAAACGGGTGGCACAGTTGAAATAATTTAAAATATGAAGAACTTAATAAATACAATTCGTAATATATTCAAAATTGAAGATTTAAGGATTCGGATATTGAATACATTGGGTTTTATCTTAATTTATCGCCTCGGATCTCACATTGTTTTACCGGGTGTTGATCCCAATAGACTTGCATCATTGCATACCCAAACATCAGGTGGAATTCTTGGATTATTAGACATGTTTGCTGGTGGTGCATTTTCACATGCTTCAATTTTTGCGTTGGGAATTATGCCATATATTTCGGCTTCAATTATTGTTCAGTTACTTGGAATGGCAATACCATTTTTTCAAAAATTGCAAAAAGAAGGAGAAAGTGGAAGGAAGAAATTAAATCAGATTACTAGATATTTAACAGTTCTAATTTGTGCTGGGCAAGCACCAGGATATTTAGTAAATTTAAGAGCAACAGCAGGTGAAGCAATATTAAGTAATTCATTCCAATTTTGGATTACGTCTATAATAATAATGGTAGCTGGAACTATTTTTGTAATGTGGCTTGGTGAAAGAATTGCTGACAAAGGCATTGGAAATGGAATTTCAATGATTATTATGATTGGAATTATTGCTCGTCTTCCTGCGTCATTAGGAGATGAAATAAGATCTAGATTAGGTGCTGCACAAGGTGGTTTGGTTGTTTTGTTGATTGAATTGATCGCTTTAATGTTTGTTATTGTAATGGTTATTTTATTAATTCAAGGTACTAGAAAAATTCCTGTGCAATTTGCAAAAAAGATTGTTGGAAACAAGCAATATGGCGGTGTAAGACAATATATTCCTTTAAAGGTAAATGCTGCTGGAGTTATGCCAATTATTTTTGCACAAGCCATCATGTTTATTCCGGCAACAATTGCTCAATTTTTCCCTGAATCTGCTGCTATGAGAGGCTTCGGTTCCGCCTTTACAAATTTTACTTCTTTCTGGTATAATTTTGTTTTTGCAATGTTAATTATTGTATTTACTTATTTTTATACAGCAATCTCTGTCAATCCAAATCAAATGGCTGAAGAAATGAAAAGAAATGGTGGTTTTATTCCAGGAATTAAACCTGGTAAGAAAACTGCCGAATTTATTGATGAAGTAATGTCAAGGATAACATTACCTGGTTCTTTATTTCTAGCTTTGGTGGCAATTTTGCCGACTTTTGGAATTATTTTTGGGATTAATAGCAATTTTGCTCATTTTTATGGGGGAACTTCATTATTAATTTTGGTTGGAGTTGTATTGGATACTTTACAACAGATTGAGAGTCATTTATTAATGAGACATTATGATGGGTTAATGAAAACTGGTAGAATTAAAGGTAGAAGTAGTATTAGTGGAGCAACTGGTGCTGGAATGAATAATTAATCAATATTTTAGATTTTAGAAATAATGATATATTATAAATCACTAGATGAAATTGAATTAATGAGGAAAAGTTCTGTCCTAGTTAGTAAAACCTTATCTGAAATTGCTAAAGTAATCAAGCCAGGAATCTCAACTTCATCTTTAGATGTATTAGCAGAAGATTTTATTCGGTCTAATGGAGGAGTTCCGTCATTTAAAGGATATAGATCATATCCATATACATTATGTATTTCTATAAATGATCAGGTTGTTCATGGTATGCCTGGAAAGAGAATAATTTATGAAGATGACATTGTTTCTGTTGATTGTGGAGCCTGTTTAAACGGATTTCATGGAGATTCTGCCTACACATTTTATTTGGGTGATAATGACAAAAGTAAAATACAATTATTAAAAACAACAAAAGAATGTCTTGAATTAGGTATAAAGAGGGCATTGGTTGGTATGAGAATAGGAGATATTGACGAGGCCATACAAACCCATGCTGTGAAGGAAGGTTATTCAGTAGTTAGAGATTTGATTGGTCATGGTGTGGGAAAGAAATTACATGAAAAACCAGAAGTTCCTAATTTTGGTAAAAGAGGTTCAGGAATTGTATTACGAGAGGGGTTAACGATAGCAATCGAACCAATGATTAATATGGGTAAGAAAGAAGTATTTACCGAACGAGATAATTGGACTGTTTCAACAAAAGATGGATTGCCTTCAGCTCATTTTGAACATACAATTGCTATTGGGAAGGAAAGCACAGAGGTTTTGACTACCTTTAAATATATTGAGGAAGTGTTAAGTAATAGTAGATCGG
>CAIWCG010000221.1 GCA_903911135.1 uncultured Bacteroidota bacterium | reverse complement strand
TTTATTTCTATGAAGTAAAAAGCGAGAAAGAAAGCATAAGAGGCAAGTTCATCAAGCAATAAATTTAGTGTTGACAGCTACTTGACTTGAAGTTTCCCCTTCAAATACTCGGCGGTATAAGATTCCTTGCAGTTGACGAGGTCTTCGGGTGTACCTTCAAACACAATGTTTCCACCATTGTCTCCACCTTCTGGCCCCATGTCTATCACCCAATCGGCACACTTGATTACTTCTGCATTATGCTCAATGATAAGTATGGAATTGCCTTGCGCCAACAATGCGTTGAATGCCCTCAACAATTTCTTGATGTCATGGAAATGCAAGCCTGTAGTAGGCTCATCAAAGATAAAAAGGATATGTTCGGAGTTGCTTCCCTTGGTTAAAAAGGAAGCCAGCTTTATTCGCTGTGCCTCGCCACCACTCAAGGTACTGGACGATTGCCCAAGCTGCACATAACCTAATCCCACATCTGAAAGATACTTCAATTTGGTAACGATTTTTTCTTCAATGGAATGAGGCTTTGGATTAAAATTAAAGAGTGTTATGGCATCATCAACGGTAAGATGCAATAAGTCAGAGATGCTTTTTCCTTCATAAGTCACATCCAGGACCTCGTCTTTGAAACGCTTGCCACCACAGGTTTCGCAAACCAGATGTATATCGGCCATGAACTGCATTTCAATGGTAACTTCGCCTTCTCCTTGGCACATTTCGCAACGGCCACCATCTACATTGAAAGAAAAATGAGCTGGCTTGAAACCGCGAGCCTTGGAAGCAGGTAGACTGGCATACAATTCTCGAATATCATCATAAGCCTTGATATAAGTAACAGGATTAGACCGCGATGATTTGCCAATGGGATTCTGATCAACCATCTCCACATTGGTAATACTGCGAACATCGCCCGAGAGGCGATCCATGAGGCCAGTATTATCAGAAATGCCACCATAGATTTTCTTTAGGGAAGTGTATAAAACCTTCTTCACCAAGGAGGTCTTTCCAGAACCCGAAACACCTGTAACTACTGTCATTATGTCGAGAGGAAACTTAACTTCGAGACTCTTGAGATTGTTTTCGCGGGCACCTTCCACCTTAATGTATTTATGCCATTTCCTTCTGACGGCAGGAACTTCTATCTTCTCAAATCCTTTCAGATATTTGGCAGTTAGGCTGTCTGTGTCCTTTACCATTTCCTTGAAAGTGCCTTGAAAAACCAACTCACCACCATCAGTGCCAGCCAAAGGACCGATGTCAATCAACTGATCAGATGCATTCATTATTTCCTCATCGTGTTCTACAACGATGACTGTATTTCCCAGATCGCGTAAAGATTTCAGAACCTTGATCAGTTTCTCGGTATCTTTGGAATGAAGCCCGATGCTTGGTTCATCCAATATATACATGCTGCCAACCAAGGAACTGCCAAGCGAGGTAGCGAGATTGATGCGCTGACTTTCGCCACCGGAAAGGGTGTTGGAAAGACGGTTCAAGGTGAGATAATTCAAACCCACATCATTCATGAACTGCAGCCTACTTTTTATTTCCGTCAATAATCTTTCACCTACAGCCTTATCGTAATCATTGAGTTTTAAATTCTTGAAGAAAGGCAATAATTCCTTTCCAGACATCAGTACCAAATCGATTATGGACTTTCCTGCAATCTTGACATAGCTTGCATCGATGCGCAGCCTTGAACCTTTGCAATCAGGGCAAATGGTTTTTCCACGATAGCGAGACAACATGACCCGATATTGTATCTTGAAACTCTCGGCTTCCAAGTATTTAAAGAATACATTGAGACCTTCGAAATATTTATTGCCTGTCCAGAGCAAATGCTTTTCTTCATCAGTCAAATCATAATAGGAACGATGCAATGGGAAATCGAACTTGTAAGCACTTTGCACCAACTTGTCGTTCCATTCCTTCATCTTTTCGCCACGCCAGCAAACGATGGCTCCATCATAAACGGAAAGACTTTTGTCGGGGATAATAAGGTTCTCATCAATGCCAATTACAGTACCAAAACCTTCACAAGTTTTACAGGCACCATAAGGATTATTAAAACTGAAAAGATGAACGGAAGGTTCTTCGAAGGTGATGCCATCTGACTCGAATTTATTTGCAAAGGTGAGTGTCTTTATAGTATCGGTTTTATCATCAATTATATCCACTATACATTTGCCTTCCCCTTCAAAGAATGCCGTTTGCAAGGAGTCGGAGATGCGAGTGAGGTTTTCATCGTCATTTTTGTCAATGACGATGCGATCAATCAAGACATTGATGTCTGTATCTTCACTTTTGTTCTTTTTTGATGGAGAGCCTTTCTTTGAAGATTTCTTGTTGAACTCAACGTTATTAAGGAGGTCTTCAATGCGCATCGTTTCCTTATTATACAATACACGACTGAACCCTTTGGCCACTAACCCTTTCAGCTCATCAATTAGAGAACGTGTAGGTTTTTGATATAATGGCGAATAGATGATTATCTTCGTTTCATCTGGATATTCATTCAAAGCATCAGAGACAGAAGTGATGGTATCGCGCTTGACCAAGTTGCCCGAGATGGGCGAATAAGTCTTGCCAATCCTAGCGAAGAGCAGTTTCATAAAATCGTAAATCTCGGTAGAAGTTCCCACAGTAGAACGAGGATTTCGAGTGTTCACTTTTTGCTCTATTGCTATGGCGGGTGCAATTCCCCTGATATAATCCACATCGGGTTTGTCCATGCGGCCGATGAATTGGCGGGCATAGGACGAAAGACTTTCTACATACCTACGTTGACCTTCGGCAAAGAGGGTATCGAAGGCCAAGGAAGATTTACCGGAACCGGAAAGGCCAGTGATGACCACCAGTTTGTTTCTTGGAATGGCTACGCTAAGATTCTTGAGGTTATGAACCCTTGCGTTTTTTATGATGATGAACCTCTTAGGGTCGAGGTCTTCGATTTTAATTATTGGAGTTTTCAAAACCATTTGATTTTATAAGGACTGCAAAAGTACTCATTTCGGGGATTTTATTTTCTGGAAGGGATAGATTCGAAAGGAAATAAGGTTTATGTTTTGTGAAACCAACTACCAACAGGATGAAACCAAGTTAGTATTGATAATCATAAATTAAAAAGTGGGTAATTGGCAGTGAGCCGATGAAAGATTTGGCTTGCGACTACTGACAGTTTTATAAATTTGCCATGATGAAGGGGTTCGATTCAATAAACAATGATGGAGAAAGGCATAAATTAGCAAATGCCTTAATATTATCTGTAATATTTCTGATTGCCGAATTAATCCTTGTTTCCTTCCATGAATTTTGGCGTGATGAGGTGGAAGATTGGGCTTTGACATTCAATAGTCATTCCGTTTCTGAATTATTCCACCTTACCCGATACGATGCCCAAGGAAAGTTATGGTACCTATTGCTTTACGAATGGCAATTCTTGACATCAAGCATTGCTTCGATGAAGATTTTGCATGTTATTCTAGCAGCAATTTCCACGTTTGTTTTCTGTTATTTTTCTCCACTAAAACGATTTCTTAATATTTTGATCTGTTTTGGGTATTTCTTTGCTTATGAATATTCGATAATGAGCAGAAACTATATTCTTGAGCTCTTGTTTCTATTTCTTGGCGTTGGAATATATCTAAAATATAAAGGGCGGCATCTCCTCCTAGTTTCGATATGTATTTTTCTGCTGTTCCAAACAAATGTTTATGGAATAATAATCGGAAACTTATGGTATGGTTTCCTGATTTTTAAGCTGATCAATACACAAACCATAAAACCCATCAAGCTGATTGCCTCGATAAGCATCATTCTGCTTGGCTTGTTCATAGCCATTTATTTTATCATTCCTCCAAGCGATGCCCGTTTCAATCATGCTGTAGATTGGAGACCAAAGTATGACGTTCTTATCAATACCATCAACACCATTTATACAGCCTATATCCCGTTTCCGCAGCTGAAGGTCGAATTCTGGAATACCAATATCACGGATGGTCTTCCCAGTTTCCAAGTGATTCAATTTCTGCTGTCCGCCTTACTGCTTGTTGCCGTTTCAATGCTGTTCTACAGAAATAAAAAGGTTTTGCTTCTTTTCTATTCGGCAACTATCGGGCTGCTGCTGTTTTGCTACTTCAAATATTTTGGATACCAACGACATCATGGGCAGTTATTTGTGCTGTTCATTTTATGTTACTGGCTTTATATCGGTGAAGATAAAGGTGCGGCATCTTCCAACGGGCACAATCTTGGCCTCCTCAATAAATATTTTGTTTCAGGCATCTTGTTCATCCATCTTTCTGTAACCGTTGTAGCGGCTTATCATGAAATCAACTATCCATTTTCCAATGCTGGCAAGGTGGCCGATTATCTTAAAAAGGAAGGATTGGACGACATGAACATGGCCGGCGACGAATATACGGCAGCCGCAGTAGCCGGTATCATGGACAAGGAAATATATTATCCACAAACCAAAAGATCGGGCAAATACATGATTCTGGACGATGCCAAGGAATGGCTGCCGGAGCAGGGCATCATCGACAAATCGTATGAACATTTTGCCCCGATGAAGGAAGATTTCTTGTTGCTCATGAACAATCCCATAGCGCCCATGCCAGGCAATTATCAGCTTCTGGCCAGTTTCGACCATGCCATAGTGGGCGACGAAAACTTCTATATTTATAGAATAAAACCTAATTGATCATCCCTCATTCCTAATTTATAAATCCTAATTCCTTTAAGGAGCCTACGGTTTCTTCTCGTATCATGGTGCGTCCCGCTATCCGCTGTAGCCGCTGCCTTCCCATTTCCGACACCAAGCAGCGGGCTGCCGCTACTATCGGGGCTAGATATGACGGCAGGTT
>CAIWCG010000220.1 GCA_903911135.1 uncultured Bacteroidota bacterium | reverse complement strand
CTACAAAGACAGAACATTTTACGGATAAACAAAACGAAATAGCCACTTTGGCAAAGGCCTTGGGTCACCCTGCACGGATAGCCATCATGGAATACCTCATGAAAGTGGATAGCTGCATTTGCGGTGATATCGTTGATAAGCTTCCCTTGGCACAGCCCACCATTTCACAGCACTTGAAGGAACTCAAGAATGCTGGACTGATAAAAGGTACCATTGAAGGAAACACCATTTGCTATTGCATTGATGAGAAGGCATTGAGGAAATTACAGACCTATTTTGATAAGGTTTCTGATAAGTTGATCAAGAATAAAAATAATTGTTGTTAAATATTAAACTAATGAAAATGGAAAACGAAGAAAAAATTAAAGAAATGGTAAGGCAAAAGTATAGCGAAATTGCTTTGCAGGACAAGGGATTGAATCAATCATCCTGTTGTGGTTCCGGTAGTTGTTCTAAAGAGGTTTATAACATCATGAGTGATGATTACACAGAGTTGCAAGGGTATGATCCGAATGCCGATTTGGGATTGGGTTGTGGACTCCCTACACAATTTGCCAAGATAGAGAAGGGAAATACTGTCGTAGATTTAGGCAGTGGAGCTGGCAATGATTGTTTTATTGCTAGAGCAGAAACAGGAGAAACAGGTAAGGTAATAGGTATAGATTTCACTCCTGCCATGATTGAAAAGGCAAGAGAAAATGCCGACAAGTTGGGATATAATAATGTCGAATTCAGGTTGGGAGATATCGAAAAGATGCCCATGACTTCCAATATGGCTGATGTGGTGGTAAGCAATTGCGTATTGAATCTGGTTCCGAACAAACAGGCCGTTTTTCAAGAACTTTTTCGGGTGTTGAAACCTGGAGGACATTTCAGTATTTCAGATATCGTCTTGACTGGCAGGTTGCCGGAGAAGATACAGTCTGCAGCCGAAATGTATGCAGGATGTGTGGCAAGCGCCATCGATAAAAATGACTATTTGGGATACATTCAATCAGCAGGCTTTACAGACATTACGCTTCAAAAGGAAAAGCCAATCATTGTGCCGGATGATATCCTGAAGGATTATTTGAATGAAGAGGAAATTAGAATTTATAAGAGTAATCCAACGGTCATATTCAGCATTACCGTATATGCTGAAAAGCCCGCTAATTGTTGTACACCAGAAAGTGGTTGTTGCTAAATTAAAGATATGTCTGCAACAAATTGTGCCCCAGCGGCCAATAGGAAATCATTGAAATTCTTGGACAGATTTTTAACGCTTTGGATATTTTTGGCCATGGCGTTGGGAGTACTCATCGGTAACATCATTCCATCGAGCAGCGGATTCATCAATTCTTTTTCTGACGGAACCACAAACATTCCTTTGGCGATTGGATTGATATTGATGATGTACCCGCCACTCGCAAAGGTGAAATACGAGCAGATGGGAGAGGTATTTAAAAATGTGAAAGTGCTGATGGCCTCCTTGTTTCTTAATTGGATTGTAGGGCCGATATTGATGTTTTTCCTTGCCTTGCTGTTTCTTAATGGCTATCCTGAATACATGATAGGAGTTATCCTGATTGGGTTGGCAAGGTGCATAGCCATGGTTGTAGTATGGAATGATTTGGCTGATGGAAACCGCGAATATGCTGCCGGACTGATTGCATTGAACAGCATTTTCCAGGTATTGCTTTACAGCGTTTATGCCTATATATTCATCACCATATTGCCACCGTTTTTTGGATACAAGGGTTTTGCTGTCGATATCAGCATTGGGCAGATTGCCAAGAGTGTTGGCATCTATTTGGGCATCCCATTTTCGGCAGGAATCATCAGCCGCTATGCGCTCATTAAAATAAAAGGAGAGGAATGGTTTCAGACTAAATATGTGCCTTTCATTTCGCCAATCACCCTGATAGCCTTGTTGTTTACCATCGTGGTGATGTTCAGTTTAAAGGGACAGTTGATTGTTCAGATTCCTTTCGATGTGCTTAGGATAGCGGTTCCATTGGTAATCTATTTCGTCATCATGTTTGTGACGAGTTTCTTCATCGGGAAGTATTTTGGTGCCGATTATTCCAAGAGCACCTCCATTGCATTTACGGCTACCGGAAACAATTTCGAGTTGGCGATAGCGGTGGCGATAGGTGTTTTCGGCATCAATAGCGGACAGGCATTTGCGGGTGTCATTGGGCCGTTGGTAGAGGTTCCGGCATTGATAGGATTGGTGAATGTGGCATTTTGGTTCAGGAAAAAGTATTATTCAAATAAATGATCAGCAGTTATGGAAAAGATAAAAGTATTGTTCCTTTGCATACATAATTCGGCGAGGAGCCAGATGGCAGAGGCCTATCTGAAGCAGTTTGGTGGCGAAAGGTTCTTCGCCGAAAGTGCCGGACTGGAAGCGGGAAACCTTAACCCCTATGCCGTGGAAGCGATGATGGAAGACGGCATCGACATCTCGAACAACAAGACCAAAGATGTGTTCGAGTTCTTCAAGGAAGGACGGCTATACAACTATGTCATCACCGTGTGCGATGAAGGGAGTGCGGCTGCCTGCCCACTGTTTCCGGGTGTTCACGAAAAGATGAACTGGAGCTTTGAAGACCCTTCGCAGTTTGCGGGTACCTATGAAGAACGCCTGCTGAAGACCAAGGAAGTTCGCGATTTGATCAAGCAAAACATCTTGCAGTTCATCAAGCAGCACTCCTAAAATAGAACCACTAGTTCTTGTCTTTATTTTTATTTCAATGCCGCTATGAGTGCACCGAAACGGATGCAATTATAGAGGCAATATATTAAATTAAGTCTGACAGGAACGCCAAGAAGCGAACCTGTCAGACTTTGATTCATTACAATGTTGTCAATAAATTGACAACCTAATATTATGGAAATACTATTGATGATGTGTTACCACAAGATATGCTTGGATAAAATGTTTCATCAGTAGGGGTAATTACATATCCGCTAAGTTGTAAAACCCTTACCGTTAATGTTCCTGTTGCTATATTATTATAATATTTTGTTACTCCTCCTGCTAAATTCTCAACAAAAGTGCCATTAATATATAAAGCATAAGGATTGGCGGAAGTGCTTATCATTTTTAATGTTCCTGTTTGTGATAATTGTACAGAATAGCTGTTATTAGCATTTGCGGTAAGAGGATTTGTTGTTGTATAAGTGCCATAATTATTATTTTGACAACCTAAAGAAATCCACCAAAAGTAATTAATTGATGACATGTTACTTGAGAAAACTACTTTCCCATTTGCATCTGTTGTAGCTGTTGCAACTAAATTAGTACTGTTTTGTAAATCTGTTAATGATGAATAAAGATTAACAGTTGCACTACTAGCTGCTGCTCCTAAATTATTCGTTACATTTATTGTAAGCGAAGTTGGTGTTACAGTTGGAGTGGGCGTTGGTGTAGGAGTTGATTCATTTTTCTTAGAACAACCATTAAAGGTTACTAAATTTACTGCTAAAATTCCGATGAGAATTAATGTTTTTAAATTTTTCATATTATTATTTTTTATTTTTTGCCTACTTGGTAAGGGCATCAGCATTCCCTATATTTTGATGCCACAAAACTAACAAATTCTTTTATCATCCCCAAACCGATACTATATATATAAGGACTAAATACCGTAAAAGGCAAATATTACCAAGGTTTTGAACTTTAATAATGCTCCAAACCTCAAACGGTACCGTTCGGGGTTCAAACGGTACCGTTCGGCGTTCAAACGGTACCGTTCGGGGTTCAAACGGTACCGTTCGGCGTTCAAACGGTACCGTTCGGGGTTCAAACGGTACCGTTCGGGGTTCAAACGGTACCGTTCGGCAAAAACGATTCTAAACCTGTTTAACCATCATTATTCATTAAAAATGGGTTGGAAGAGATTTTTAAAAAATCTGATTTTAAGATTTTGAAGCCGAAATTATCAAAAAATTAAAGTTGAAAATAAAAATAATTATTTGAAAAGCTTGATTATGTTTTAATTTTATGTACTTTTGCTGCCTCAAAATAAATTAAAAGATACAAAAAATGATTTTAAAAGAACATCCAGACCACGACTACAGGAAGATGAATACCGCTGATTTGATAGTTTTCACTAACAATGTGATTACGCAAACGGGCGCTAATGTTGTCACATTCGGAGCTGCCAGTACTGTAATAGTTACCTCCCTAACTACCCAGATTGCCATCCTCGTAACCAAAAATGCTGCCTACAAGGCTAACCCTCTGTTGCATGGCGCCATGGAAACTCAAAGGAAAGCGGTGGTGAAATTGTTGAACAAGTTGAATCAATTAGTTGATGGCATAGCTGATGGCGATGCAGGCATCATTGACTTGAGCGGCTTCCACAAGACTGCTGGTGCAAGTACTCCAGGTCTTAAACCAACTGTTTGCCTTATCCACGATCAATACCCGGAAGGCAAGGGTGGATATTATGTTCAGGTTGATCCAAAGTTCCATTGTACTTTCATCTTTATTATCTGCGCTCTCGATGCTTCTGTGACGATTATAAATAATCAAATAAACGTTTCCAAAGGGCCTTTCAGCCAGATTATTGATACGCATCCACATGCAGAATTTGCCAACATTCCAAGTGGCGACCAGAAATTAGTAATAATAGCTCTTAATGTTGCCGGCATGAGCCTTCCAACCGCTCCTGTTACCGTTAGCATTCCATAAGGAATCATTAAAATAAAATAGCGAAAGCCCTCGAATAAATGTTATTCGAGGGCTTTGTCATTTATAATTCATAATTTATAATTTATAATTTATAATTCATAATTACCTATGATGTTCTTATAATTGCTTCGCGTTTGGCGAGCTATCATAAGAGCATCAGTCACATAGAACTGAACTTACTTGCTCAACTCGGTGAAGTATTTGAAGAAGTAAGGAATGGTTTCGATGCCTTTCAAATAATTGAAGATGCCATAATGCTCGTCGGGGCTATGGATATTGTCGGAATCGAGGCCAAAGCCCATCAGCACGGACTTCAAACCCAGCTCTTTCTCGAACAGGGCAACGATAGGAATGCTGCCGCCGCTACGGGTAGGAATGGGCTTC
Source organism: uncultured Bacteroidota bacterium (assembly GCA_903911135.1). GTDB lineage: Bacteria > Bacteroidota > Bacteroidia > AKYH767-A > JABDAW01 > JABDAW01. Next base: position 12,581 of record CAIWCG010000220.1, on the reverse strand, counting down.
TTGCCGAAGGTCTTTTCCATGGCCATGCTCGATGCCTTGAAGGCGATGGAGTCGGTAGGCGTAAGTACCGGCTCGCCACCATGATGGGCGGAAACCTTTACCTTGACGCAGGCAGGAGCCACGGATTCGAAGTAACTCTTGAACATCGCCGTCACCTTGTCGGAGTTTTGGTTAGGCACCAGTCGCATGCTTATCTTGGCGTTGGCCTTCGAAGGCAGAACGGTCTTGGAACCTTCGCCGATGTAGCCACCCCAGATGCCATTGACATCCAAAGTAGGACGGATGGAAGTTCTTTCGAGGGTGGAATATCCGGTTTCTCCGATTACATCGCCTATCTCCAAATCCTTTTTGTAGTCGTTCAGGTTGAAAGGCGCCTTGGCCATTTCGGCACGGTCAGCATCGGACACATCCTGCACGTCATCATAAAATCCTGGGATGGTGATGTGGTTGTTTTCGTCCTTCATGTCAGCAATCATCTTGCAGAGAATGTTGATGGGATTGGCTACCGCACCGCCATAAACACCACTGTGCAAATCACGGTTTGGACCTACCACCTCTACCTCTACATAACTCAAGCCACGCAAGCCGATGTCGATGGAAGGGGTGTCGTTGGCAAGCATGGAAGTGTCGGAAATGAGAATGACATTACCTTTCAGCTTCTCCTTGTTGGCCTTCACGAAATCGCCCAGATTGTTGGAGCCCACTTCCTCTTCGCCTTCTATCATGAACTTGATGTTGCAAGGAAGGGTGTTGGTTTTCATCATCAAATCAAAAGCCTTGATGTGCATGTACACCTGGCCTTTGTCGTCGCAGGAACCACGGGCATAAATCTTTCCATCCTTTATCACTGGTTCGAAGGGTGGCGACGACCAAAGATTGATGGGGTCGGCAGGCTGCACATCATAATGGCCATAAACCACTATGGTAGGCAGTTTCTCATCAATGATCTTTTCGCCATACACGATAGGATGCCCTTTGGTAGGGAATACTTCGGCCTTGTCGGCACCGGCATTGATAAGACTCTGTTTTACAAACTCGGCAGCCCTGGCCACCTCTGGCTTGTATTTTGGATCGGCACTCACAGAAGGGATTCGCAACAATTCCAACAACTCGTCGATGAACTGCTGCTTCGAAGATTCTAATAATTCTTTAACTTTTTCCATAATTTTTTACTAATTTTGTAATTGATAAATGTGTCATTTAAACTTATATTCTACTTTTTTATCTATATCCATAGACTTTGAACGCTGCAATATTAACTCTTTTAATCGTAATTATCAATGAATAAACGCACCATTACTTTTCTTTTAATGATTTTAGTTAATGGATTCGCCTTCTGTCAAGCACCTGAACAGGACTGCATCAATGCTTTGCCTATCTGCCAGAATGTCTATTCAACGAATAATTCCTACACGGGAGAAGGTAATATCCTCAATGAAATCAATGGTGCCACTTCCTGTTTGACTGCAGGAGAATTAAATGATGTTTGGTACACCTTTACTGTTCAAACCAGCGGCAACTGTTCTTTCATAATTACTCCTAATATTGGAACTAACGACTATGACTGGGCAGTATTTAACCTTACCAATGCCAACTGCACCGACATATTCACCAATCCTGCTTTGGAAGTAAGCTGTAACTATTCTGCAACCTTTGGTGCTACCGGACCTAACGGTGGTTCGGGTTTAAGTTCTCAAGGTCCGGGAGGTACTCCTTTCAATGCAGTCATTCCGGTGCTAGCAGGTGAAACTTATGTCATCAACATATCGAACAATTCGAGTGTGGGACAGGGCGGTTACACCATAGACTTCAGCAATTCTACAGCCCAGATATTCGATAACATTCCTCCGCACATGGTCTCGCTGAATTCGCCAATCAATTGTGGAGACAATCAGGTTACAGTCACCTTTTCGGAGAACATTCTTTGCAGTACCGTTCAGAGTTCCGACTTTACCGTGACAGGACCTGGTGGAACCTATACCATTACATCAGCCATCTCGACAATATGTGCTGCCGGAGGTAACCACGACAAGGTTTTCACAATTACCTTCAATCCTGCCATTCATGCCGGTGGCACCTATCATCTTAACTTGGTAGATACGGTTACGGATTTATGTGGAAATGTCGGTACACTTGGCAATCTTTCCTTCACTGTTACAAGCAGTGTTACAATAGTCGCAGCTCATACCGATGTTTCTTGCTATGGCAACATAGATGGAACTGCTTCGGTTAATCCAGGTGGCGGAACCGCTCCTTATACTTACCTTTGGTCGAATGGTGCCACCACCCAAAACATTGCCAATATAGGAGCAGGAACCTATCATGTTACCGTTACCGAAAGTGGCGGATGTGCTTCTACAACCTTTGTCACTGTCAATCAGCCAGGGCCGCTTACCGGCAAAACCTCTGCCGTTTCAGCATGTATTGGCGACCCAACTACCATCACTTGTTCCTTCACTGGGGTAGGACCTTTTGTCTATCATTATACTGGCGACAATGGCTTAAACATCACTTCGGCAAGCAATAGCATCACCTTCGTTTATCCAGCAGGAGGATATTATCATTATATCGTTACTGCCACCGATCCAAATGGCTGCCAGGCAGTCGATTCAGGCATTGCTGTGGTGGCTGACAAACCGGTTGCAAACTTCTTCTATACCGTGGGCTCCGATCATTACACCGTATATTTTACCAATAACTCATTGGGAGATCCGGTAGATGCCTATTGGCAATTAGGTCTGCCACATGCCACCTCTCAAAATTATAATGCTACCTATACTTATCCCGATACTGGCTCGTATCGTGTTTGGTTATACATAACCACGGCTTTGGGTTGCAAGGATTCCATCGCCGAATGGATTACCCTGACCTACAATTACGCCTTTTGGGTGCCCAATTCCTTTACTCCAAATGGCAACAAGATGAATGATTATTTCAATGCTGTTGCCATCAATATAAGCAATTATCAGATGAGCATTTTCGACCGATGGGGTGAGGAGCTATTCATTACCAATGACCTTGCAAACGGCTGGGATGGAAAGAATTCAAAGAGAGAAGAAGTTCCACAGGGCATCTATATATATAGCATCAGCTTCTTGGATCAGGATGGCATCTTGCAGCAATATCACGGCAAGGTTTCACTGATAAGATAGCGATAAAGTCTCTTTATGGTTTAAAGAAATTCAGGCCAACCCTTTCGTTAAAGATTATTTTTTTGTTCATATTCGCTTACAGATTCTGCATGAAGTAATCCGTAATCTTGTTCATCAGATGCACTCGGTCCTTGCCCAAAACATTATGCTGATGACCGGGATAAACAAAGTAATCAACCTGAACACCATTATCCACTGCCACCTTGAGATAATCCAACGAATGCTGCCAAACTACGACATCGTCGGAAGTGCCATGTATGAGCATCATCTTTCCTTTTAATTTATCCACATAATTCAGCAGGTTGCTCTTTTCATATCCCTCCTTGTTGTCTTTGGGAGTATCCATATATCGTTCGGTGTACATCACTTCATAATAACTCCAATCTATAACCGGCCCACCTGCCACAGCTACCTTGAAGATACCTGGGTTTCGGGTCATCATCGATACCGTCATGAAGCCTCCAAAACTCCAGCCATGAATGCCTATGCGATTGGTATCTACCCAAGGAATATTTTTCAGGAATTTAACGCCCTCCAGCTGGTCATTCATTTCTTCTGTGCCCAGTTTTCTGAATGTGGCCTGTTCGAAATCCTTTCCTCGGTTGGCAGAACCACGGTTATCCAAGGTGAAAACCACAAAACCACGTTCGGCCATGTACTGAAACCAAAGTTCATTGCCGGTAGGCCAAACATCATTCACCAACTGCACATTGGGGCCACCGTACATGTAATCAATAACCGGATATTTTTTGGTAGAATCGAAATTGCTGGGCTTGAAAATTCTGCAATACAGGCCATCGCCATGTTCATTTCTGATGGTGGTTAGGTATTCTTTCCCAAGATTATATTCCTTCAAAGGATTATCGGCAACCAACAATGTCTGAACCGTAATGCCTTTATTGTTGATGATGGATAGTATGCGTGGAACTTCCAAACTGGTAAGATTGTCGATAAAGAATTCTCCGTTTTCATTGAAAGTCTCGGTGTGTGTGCCACCAGAAGATGTCAATTGGGTTTTGGTGCCGTCATTCACATCAACCTTAAAGAAGCTCCTTGTTATGGGGCTTCCTTCGGTAGAGGAATAATAGGCAAATGTTCCTTTGGGGTCGAAGCCAGAGAAGTTGGTAACCTCCCAATTTCCCTTGGTCAACTGCCTGACCAGCTTGCCATTGACATCATAAAGATATAGATGATTATAGCCATCCTTGCAGCTCTGCCAAACAAACAAATCGGGATGATTCGGAACAAAAACCATGGGGTGCATAGGCTGCACATACTTGTCATTCTTCTCCTCAAACAAAGTCTTTTCAAAATCACCTGTAGCGACATTGTAAGAATTGAACTTCAGATGATTTTGGTCTCGGTTCAAGACGGCAATATACAGGTGTTTTTCATCAGGAGACCATGCTATGTTTGTTAGATATTGGTCAGCAGGTTCGCCAGTTTTCAAGAATACTTTTGTCTTGGTAATAGGATTAAAAATACCTATGGTAACCTGATGACTCGTGCCACCAGCCATTGGATATTTGATGATGTTCGCTTTGGCAGGCTTGACGGACCAATCCACAACCGGATAATCATCCACCATCGTTTGGTCCATGCGATAGAAGGCAAGATAGGTGCCCTGTGGCGACCAAAAAGTTCCTTTGGTGATGCCGAATTCATCTCGATGAACTGCCTTGCCATTTACAATGTTCTTGTCGGCATCACGGGTCACCTGAAGGTTCAATGTATCCCGATGATACGGCACTTTAGCCTCATAACCACTCACCATATATTTATCCTTCAAGATGAAAAGATTATTGTCGATGGTATAGGCGGTGGCACCGGTGTTTGGTTCTACATCCATGTTTTCGGCAGTCTCCGGCAGCTCTTTAAAACCATCTATGCTCAAGACTTTCAATAGGCCATCATAAATCCAAATCTTCTTGTCGGCCTCAAAGGTAAAATGGTCCTTATCCATCCAGGTGAAGGCAGGAAAATGCTTCAAGGTATCCATTTTACGCATCCTGAATTCCTTGTTTATCCAAACCAGATTAAGATATTCCTTGGCCAAATTCTTCGGCTTTGCATTGCCTGAAACATCCCCATTGGAGGCCGTTCCACGCATGATGACTTCCTTGGAATTAAACGTGTCCACATAGCTATAATCGTTCGTTCCCTTCACCCACATCAGCTGTGTCAGCTTCTTGGGGGCCAGCGAAGTTCGCGATTTAATGATGGCATCTTCCATCGTCAGCATCTTGTTTTGCGCGTTCGAAAGTTGTGGCAGGATAAGGATAAATAGTAGTAGGTACCGGATATTTTTCATGTTATGATTATTATTTTATTGCAGCAAAATTAATAATGCAAAAGGTAATTGGTGCTTACATTGAAGTTCTTGGTACTTACATCGAAGTTCTTGATGCTTACATCGAAGTTCTTGGCGCTTACATCGAAGTTCTTGGTGCTTACATCCAAGTTCTTGGCGCTTACATCCAAGTTCTTGGTTCTTACATTGAAGTTCTTGATGCTTACATCGAAGTTCTTGATGCTTACATCGAAGTTCTTGATGCTTACATTGAAGTTCTTGATGCTTACATTGAAGTTCTTGGTTCTTACATTGAAGTTCTTGATGCTTACATTGAAGTTCTTGGTGCTTACATCGAAGTTGTGGAAAATACATGCAAGTTCTGGAAATACATGAGGATTGTGGAAATGAAAAGGTTTTTGATGGAAGGGATTTATTAAACACCATGCCAACCTATCTTCGATATCCAAATTATTTAAATAATTCAACATTTGTTTCACCTCCAATAACCGCACAGCCATCTAACTATAGCAATCAATATTATCCATTTTAGATTGGGTTTAAATTCAATTTGTAATAGATTGCATTTTAAATGTTCGAATTACTTAATGCTAACGTTTTGGTGGTTTTAGTATAGATAAACATTATCATTGGCAATGATTATAGTACCTTATCGGTCTATAATAATTTCATCATCATCATCAAAAAAGTAACTCGCCCAGGTTTCATTCCATGTTTAATAAAAAGATTTACCTATTTTTGCAGCAAAAATATCTTAAAGTGAAAATAGCCATCTACAGTAGAATTACAGGCAACGAACCTGATCCGGTAGTGAAAAGCCTGATGGAACAGTTGGAAAAATCGGAAATAGAGACCTATGTGCATGAAGATTTTCTTGAATCTCTCCGTCCGTGCCTGAACCATAAAAATGAATATAAAACCTTTACCAAGGATACCGATTTGAAGGACAAGGTGGATTATTTTTTAAGCATCGGTGGCGATGGCACCATGCTCGATACCTTGCAATTCGTTCGCGATAGCGGCATCCCTGTGTTGGGCATCAATACCGGCAGGCTAGGTTTTTTGGCCAGTGTTTCGCGTGAAAACGTTTGCATGGCCATCGAAAGTCTTGAAAAGGGGCATTTCTCCATCGACAAAAGGGGCTTGCTGCGCCTCGAAACCAACATCGACCTGTTTGGCGAGGTGAACTATGGCCTGAATGATTTGACCATCCATAAAATGGAAACTTCGTCGATGATGAACATCCATACCTACCTTAATGGCGAGTACCTGAATACCTATTGGGCCGATGGGCTGATCATTGCCACACCTACCGGTTCTACGGGTTATTCGTTGAGCTGTGGCGGCCCCATCATGATGCCACAATCAGAGAATTTCGCCATCACTCCCATTGCCCCGCATAACCTGAATGTAAGGCCTATTGTGGTGTCGGATAAAAGCGTCATCACCTTGGAAATAGAAGGAAGAAGTCAATATTTCATGGCCTCCCTTGATTCCCGTTCCGAACGGATAGAATCTACCGTTCAGTTAGCCATCCGAAAGGAAAGTTTTTATATCAATCTCATTCGATTGAGCAATGAAAATTTCCTCAAGACTTTGAGAGAAAAACTGAATTGGGGCAAGGATTCGAGGAATTAACCTCTAAGTTTATCCAATAAATCGTTAAGTATCTGCATCTCGTCCAAGGATAAGGTGTCGAGAAGCTTTTCGTGGTCTGGTAACCGCTTATCTATTTCGGCAAGCGTTTCCAGTCCTTTTTCATTGATCAATACATCGCAATGCCTGCGGTCGTAAGTTGCAGTTTCACGTTTCAGAAAACCCTTCTTGAAAAGGTTATCTACCAAGCGAGATGCATCGCTCATTTTATCCAGCATTCGTTCCTTCAACAACTTGATTGTAGCCGGATTGGGATTCTGCCCACGAAGAATTCTTAAAATGTTGTACTGCTGTGGAGTGAGGTTATATTCCTTCAGCAACTTCGAGAATTTACCTTCAAACCAATTGGCTGTATAGCCGATGTTGACCGATAATTTATGCTGTTGACTTTTGAACTCCTTTTGTTTTATCTCGTCCTCGAGTTTCATCTTGATAGTTTGAAATGTGAGCAAACAGCAATTGAACATTATATTCCCAACGGAGTCTCAATAATCAATATCTCACTTTCGGTAGCGGGAATAAAGGAAACTTTTTCAGTCTCGGTCACTTCTATTGCATCTCTTTCATCGAGCACTTTACCTACCACGGATACCTTTCCGGTTATGATGAAAATGTAAACGGCATTTCCCTTTTGCTTCAATTTATAGCTCCCATTAACGCCTCTATGATAGCGGCCAAGAGATAGATAGGCATCCTGGTTAATCCATAACGATTCGCCAATTCCATCAGGAGAAACGATGCAATCGAAACGGTTCTTCCTGAATTCGGGATTGAAGGTTCGTTGGTCATATCGGGGCTCAATGTTTTTTTCGTTTGGGAACAACCAAATTTGTAGCAGATGTACATTCTCGGATTTGGAAGCATTAAATTCGGAATGCGTTATGCCAGTTCCTGCAGACATAATCTGCACTTCACCCGCTCTAATGACCGATGTATTTCCCATGCTATCCTTGTGCTCAAGGGCACCAGAAATAGGAATGGTAATGATCTCCATGTTGTCATGTGGATGTTCGCCGAAGCCCATTCCGGGAGCTATGGTGTCGTCATTCAACACCCTTAGCATCCCGAAATGCACTTTTTCTGGATCGTGATAACCTGCAAAGCTAAAGCTATGATAAGTTTGTAACCACCCGTGGTCAGCGAAACCTCTTTCAGAGGCTTTATGTATTATAGTTTTCATTATTGTGCCGTATTATTTTTTTCTACAGCCGCTAATATACAAAAATATTATTTAACTTTTTCTTTTGTTACCTCGATATTGACATTGAATTCAACGTCTTTGCCTACTACTGCATCGCCTCCACCCATCAGGGTATTCCATTTCAGATTGTAATCCAGACGGTTGATTTTTCCGGAAACTTTAAAACCAGCCCTTAGGTTTCCATAAGGATCATTTACTTTTCCATTGTATATAACGGCCAAGTCAACTGTTTTGGTTACATCCCTTACGGTCATATCTCCAGTAAGGATGTATTTCTTGCCGTCAATTTTCTTGAAAGATTTGCTCTTGAAAGTGATTGTTGGAAACTTTTCTGCATTGAAGAAATCATCCGATTTGATGTGCTTGTCTCGCATTTCATTTTCGGTGGTAATGCTGTTTACATCCAAGGTGAATTGAATGTTGGTGTTCTTGAAATCTTCGTCTTCGGTGGTAATCTTTCCTTCAAATTTCTTGAAGTTACCTTCTACCTGACTGACGGCCATGTGGGTGACGGAGAATCCAACTTTTGTGTGTGCCTGATCAACGATCCAGTTGATCTGTGCGAAGGCGCCTTGGCCCATGATTGCCAATACGGCAATAAGAATCATTTTTACTTTTTTCATTTTATTATTATTTTAAATTTTTACTAATTCATTAATTATTTGGTCTTACCAATTCGATGTCGCAACTGAAGGAAACTATTTTCCCTAAGATGGCACTGCCAGTTTCAAGCAAAGCATTCCATTTAAGATCAAAATCAAGTCGATTAATGTTTCCTGTAACCTTAAAACCGGTTCGGACATAACCATATGGATCAACAATCTGACCACCATGAACAACATCCAAATCAATCTTCTTGGTAATGTCGCGAATGGTTAAATCGCCCGACAATTTGAAGGACTCTTCCCCTGTTTTCACAAAAGTCGTTCCTACAAATTTGATTTCAGGAAACTTCTCAACATTAAAGAAATCATCACTCATCAAATGACCGTTTCGGTCAGGCATTCCTGTATCAATGCTTTTTGCATCAATGATCACTTCGATGTGGCTGCCTTCGAAAGAATCCTTTGGAGAGCTTACATTCACTTTAAATGAATTAAAATGTCCAATGGCTTCAGAGACCACCATGTGTCGAACTGAAAAGCCAATTCGGGAATGAATTTGGTCAACTGACCAAGCTAAATTTTCTGTGTTTTCCATTTTTTTATTATTATTAATTGTTTATATTTTTTTGAGGCTGCAAATATACGACATAACATTAGATGTTATAACATACAATTAAATACTTTAACAAAAATTAACACTTTTGGTTGTTTTTGAACCCTAGATTTTAAACTGTAGATAGAACGAACGACCTGTAGAGTGGTAATAATCTAAATGAGGGCAGAAAAAACGGCTCCCGACATGTCGCAGACCATTCAGTCTCGAGCTTGGGAGGTATTCCGGTTTCCGTTATATGGTCAGGCTCGAGTTTGGAAGCCATGCGACATGTCGCGGTACTCTCCGGCTCGAGTTTGGAAACCTTGCGACATGTCGCGATACTCTCCGGCTCGAGCTTGGAAGCACTGCGGAATGTCGCGGTGCTTCCAAGCTCGAGTTTTGGAGCACCGCGGAAAGTAGAATGCCTTCCAAACTCGAGCTTTGGTGCTTCTCGGACTTTGCATGCCACCTAGGCTCGGAATTTTCACTATTAAATAAAATCATACTGTATATATATGGTATTCCTTTTCAGTTAGTTTATACGAATAAGAATTGGTTTATTCTATTTGATGATATTTATGATGCGGCAAAAGAAGCCGCATAAACACAGCAGTTTTGCCGCTATGGATAGACTGCGTACATCATTTTCTTCCATCCATTTAGCACAAGGAGTTTCCATCAAATTTGATGTGTCCATTCGGGCGAGGGATGGGAGGGGAGCCGAAGGCTGTTCTTTGCCTTTGGGGGCATTTGGTGGTGGCGGCAAAAACGGAGCGAAGCGAACCCACCAGAACAGCCCGGACCCGATGGGGCGCCCACAAAAAAAAGCGGAAATAAGGATACTTCCGCTTTTTATACTGTATATATAAGGGGGATTTTTATTGCTTAATGGAGTTTTGCCAAAACGTTTTTGATGCGTTTGATGGCCTCGATGAGTTTGTCTTCTGAGGTGGCGTATGAAAAACGGATGCAGTTTTTGTCGCCAAAGGCTTCGCCGGAAACGATGGAGACATAGGCATTGTTTAAGATGTACATGCTTAAATCGTGTGCCGTGTTGATGGTGGTGGTGCCATCTGTTTTGCCGAAATAGTAGGTGATGTCGGGGAAAACGTAGAAGGCTCCTTTTGGCTCGTTTAGCTTAAGGCCTGGAATTTCTTTCATGAGATTCAAGACCAAATCACGGCGTTTTCTGAACTCGTCGCGCATCAAAAGGGTAGGGGTGATGTCCATGCTCAAGGCAGCGAGAGCGGCACGTTCGGCAATGGAACAGGCGGCAGAAGTGAACTGTCCTTGCATCTTGTCGCAGGCTTTGGCAATCCATTCGGGTGCACCTATGTAACCTATTCTCCAACCGGTCATGGCAAAGGCTTTTGAGAGGCCATTGACGATGATGACGCGGTCTTTTATGAAGTCGAATTGGGCAATGCTGTCGTGCTTGCCTATGAAATTGATGTGTTCATATATCTCGTCGGAGATGATGTATAGGTCTGGGAATTCGGCTACCACTTTTGCCAATGCCTCCAACTCGTCTTTCGAATATACCGAGCCGGTAGGATTACATGGGGTAGAGAAAACCAAGAGTTTAGTCTTGGGCGTGATAGCTTCTCGTAACTGCTCTGGAGTAATCTTGAAATCGGCCTCGATAGTAGTTGGAATATAGACAGGAACACCTTCAGCAAGTTTGGCAATCTCTACATAACTGACCCAATATGGTTCAGGAAGGATGATTTCTTCGCCGGGATTGAGCAGGCACAGCACCACGTTTGCGATGGATTGCTTGGCACCTGTAGAAATAACGATTTGCTGTGGGGTATAATCGAGGTTGTTTTCCCGTTTGAACTTAGCTGCAACAGCTTGACGAACATCAAGATAGCCGGATATTGGGGGATAATGTGAATATCCGTCGTCGATGGCTTTCTTGGCTGCTTCCTTTATGTGTGTTGGGGTATCAAAATCGGGTTCGCCGAGGGAAAGGTTGATGACATCGTGGCCTTTTTCGCTTAATTCTCTGGAGATTCGCGACATCTTTATGGTTTCGGATTCATTCAACCGGTTAATCCTATCAGATAACTTGCTCATAAAATTATTAATGATTAAAAATAAAGGTGCAAAAGTATCAAAAATGATAGCAGATGCTAAAATAAATTACATCTTATCGTCGGCACTGGGACCGTATGCCCCTGGGATTGGGATGTCGAGTAGTCTTAGGTAAACACCTAGCTGTGCTCTATGATGGATAAAATGATTGAAGGCCATGGAGCGGATGACGGTCTTTTTTGGCATGGTAAAATAGATGGTTTCACCATTTCGGAGGGTCCAGGGCTGCTCGAGCTGTTCATCGGTGGCGGTAGAGAGTGCTTCGATGGCTTCGGCAACATTTTTGTCGAACTGGGCGACGAGTTCTTCGCCGGAATTGAAATCTGGGGATGGGGTCCAGCCTTTGGAGAAGTCCAATTCGTTTGATTTTATGGAGAAAGTAATCCATGTGGGGAGTTCGGCGACGTGTTTTGCGAGGCGACCGAGTTCCATTGATTTGTGATGGATTTTATAGACCTTCTGGTCGGTGGGGACGAGGGCAAGGATTTTTCTTGTTACTGGGGCTTCGCTGTTTAATTCTGCGATGAATGATTTTGCTAATGACATATTATTATTTTTTATGAGGGGCAAATATATATATTTTGTGGGGGATTGGTATGTTTTGGGGTAAGAAGGCATTGAGGAGGTGTAAGAATACGATCAGGGGGTATAAGAACACAACCAGGGCCTATAAGAACTCATTCAGGGGGTATAAGAACACGATCAGGGCCTATAAGAACAAATCTAGGGCCTATAAGAACTAATCCAGGGCCTATAAGAACCCATCCAGGGCCTATAAGAACCCATCCAGGGCCTCTATTTTTTCGAGGCGTGTTTTATATAGTTGAATATCAATGTATTTTATTTTTGGGGTCTGGATTGCATGTATAGAAGAAAAGGTGTTTTGGGGTCTGGATTGCAAATCCAGACCAGCGGGGAAAAGGTGTTTTTGGGGTCTGGATTGCAAATCCAGACCAGCGGGGGG
>CAIWCG010000219.1 GCA_903911135.1 uncultured Bacteroidota bacterium | reverse complement strand
GATTTGGTTATTGGATATATTTAGACATATTTTCTAAAATTATCAAGACAGAAAATTATCCTTGCCTAATATTTTTAATAAAAAATTAGGTTCTCATTAATTTTTGTAGTTTTGCCTGCATGAAATTAAATAAATCCTCACGGCACCTTGAAAATTCCTCCAGCAAAGGGAAATTTGACCTGTTATCGGCAAATCTCCTCTGGTTATGGAATACAAGAGTCTGAGTTTTCCCTTCATTTCCTCCAATTACCTTGTCGGCAGGGCGTTTTTATACGTAAAAGCGGCCATTTCTGTGGTTGGAGAAATCATTTCCACCATGGCAGAAATCATTTCTGCCACATCCGAAATCATTTCTGCCATATCCAAAATCAATTCTTGTGGTATCAGAAACCAATTCTCCTATGGCAGAATTCAATTCTCCCATGGCAGAAACCATTTCTGCCATATCCAAAATCATTTCTGCCATCATCATTTTCAATTATCATTAATCTTAGATACAAAATTATTAACCAATAAATATAAATAATATGAGCGATTACAAATCAGACTTTATCTTTAACAGAAACCAAAAGGCGGTTTTTGACGGCACCAATCCGTTAACTCATCCCTTGTATTTGATTCCCACTCCGGCTCACGACGCTTTGTCGGAACCCAAGGGAGAATGGGAATTGAAGTATGCCGCAGGCGGAAAAATTGTGGAAACCACGCGTAGCCAAATAGCTACCGAACAGAAAGATGCCGCCAGGATGGCTTATGAGCCATTGTTGTCATCGTATGTGTCTTCTTACGTGAAAAATAACCCTAAAATTCCGGTCGAGGACAAGATTGCGATGTATGTTCACATCGATAATCATTCTCATGTGAAGACCGTGAAACCAACAACTACTCCTGTTGTTTTTAAGACCAATACGAATGTTGCGAGACATATCGAATTGTTTTATAAAGACAGCGAGGCCCTTACCGGCCATGCAAAACCTCATAAGGAAGATCTTTGCCAAATGTTCATTTTCATCATCGAGGTGGATAAGGACGGGCATGAAATTCTTCCTACTTCGGAGAGAGATTATCATTATGCCGCCGAATCATCGGATTATCATGTCAATCTGGCTTTCGAGATGGTAGATGCAGGCAAAAAGGTGAGCATCTTCCCTCGTTGGAAAAACAGCATGGGCGATGGTGATTTCGGACCAGAAGTGGTTCGAACCATCCCGTCGTAATGGCGAGATAAATCTATAAAGCTTGATTTTTGTGTTGAAGATTCTTCAGCGTCATCGCGATGCTGGAGGATTTTCTTTTTATAATGGGTTATTGGCTTGAGAAATAGGGTAGGGGAGGCCAAAATAGTTGTTAAAAATTGTTTGATTCCTCTTTTTTTAATGATATGATGATAAAAATCAATTCTGAATAGAGTTAAATATCATATTTTTGCAGCGTCACAATAAATATTATCAATAATGAAAAAGACTCACATATTCGCAATCATCCTCATAGCGGTAGCCATAGGGGCGATTTTAAGCACGGTTTCCAGTTCAGGCACTTATTCCGACTTCAGTTCTGCCGCCAAGAACCCTGATTTGGATTTCCATGTGAACGGAAAACTCAATAAATCCAAGGAAGTGCACTACGATCCAAAAGAAAATGCCAACCTTTTCAGCTTTTATATGGTAGATAAAAAAGGCGTGGAACGAAAAGTGCTCTATAACGGAACCAAGCCACAGGATTTTGAGAAATCAGACGAGATAGTGCTGGTAGGCAAATGTAATGGAGAAGAATTCATCGCCAAAAGCATCCTGCTTAAATGCCCTTCGAAATACAGCAACCCGAACGAGGACATGAAAGAGTTCAAGACCAAGGGCTAAGTGCTGGAAAACGCAGCGAAGAATCACATCCATAATAAAAATATCCATTGAAAACTATTGAATACATAGGCGAACACCCTATTTTTGGACAGATAGGCCATTTGTTCATTGCCTTGGCTTTTACATCGGCATTGTTGTCTTGCATAAGCTATTTCATGTCTTTCATGAGCAAGGAAAACCGTGCCCATCCCGAAATATTCAAAAACAAATGGCAGAAACTCGGTCGCATTGCTTTTGGTATCCATACATTTGCTGTAGCAGGCATTGTTGGCACTTTGTTTTTTCTCATCTACAATCATTATTTCGAATATTATTACGTATGGTATCACTCTTCAACCACACTTCCTTTCAAGTATATGTTTGCCTGTTTTTGGGAAGGCCAGGAGGGGAGTTTCCTTCTTTGGACGATATGGCATGTAGTGCTTTCGTGGTTCATAATCCGCAAGGGAGATGAATGGGAAGCCCCAGTAGTTGGCGTTATTGCTACGGTACAGGTTTTCTTGTCTTCCATGTTATTGGGTGTAGTTGTGTTCAACTACAAAATTGGTAACGACCCTTTTATCTTGATGCGATTAAACCCTGAAATGGCCAATGTTCCATTTTTGCATTTTGCTGATTATTTAAGCAAAATTAAAGATGGCAGAGGATTGAATCCATTATTGCAGAATTATTGGATGGTCATTCATCCACCAACCTTATTCTTGGGATTTGCATCTACTGTAGTTCCTTTTGCATTTGCTATTGGCGGATTGTTAAAGGGAAAATACACTGAATGGGTTAAACCAGCCATTCCTTGGACGTTTTTTGGAGTCATGATATTAGGAACAGGAGTGCTTATGGGAGCTGCTTGGGCTTATGAGGCATTGAGTTTTGGAGGTTTTTGGGCCTGGGACCCAGTCGGAAATGCATCCTTGGTTCCTTGGCTTACATTTGTTGGTGCCGCACATCTTATGCTTATTTTCAAAAATAGGGGACAATCCATCTTCAGCACCTATTTATTTACCATTTTGACTTTTTTATTGGTGCTTTATTCTACCTTTTTAACAAGAAGCGGTATCTTGGGTAGCACTTCCGTACATGCCTTCACAGATTTGGGCATGTCAGGTCAATTGGTGTTTTACATGGCCTTTTATATTGTGTTGTCAGCCTATTTATTAATAAAAAACAGAAACAAACTTCCCAAAACGGTTGTTGAAGAAGAATTGGCATCACGAGAATTCTGGTTGTTCATCGGTACTTTGGTATTATTGATATCCTGTTTACAAATACTCTTTTCCACATCCATTCCGGTATTCGATAAACTAGGGTTTTATCATGTTACCAATTTCCTTGGCACTATCTGCAATTTCTTCATTGGGCTTATAAATGATTTGTTCCATTCCAGCATTGCATTGTTTCAAAAAAGACATAATTTAAGTCCACCTGATGACCCAAAGGCACACTATAACATGTGGCAATTGCCTATCTCGGTTTTGTTGGGATTAATCATTGCCATCGGACAATTCTTTAAATATAAAAACACCGACTCCAAAGAATTTTGGAAGAAGATAAGCCTCCCTCTTGGTCTTTCAGTATTGCTATCTGCCTTGGTTGCATGGCAGTTGGAATTTGACAGAGTCAATTATTTTCTGCTTTTGTTTGCCTCCATATTCACCATTCTCGCCAATCTTGATTTCATGGTAAGAATCTTGAAATTGAAGATTGGTCATTCGGGAGCTTCCATTGCTCATATCGGTTTTGGAATGATACTATTGGGCGTACTTATTTCGAATGCAAAGAGTACCGTCATATCACAAAACAAGTCGAATGTAAATCTCGGAAAAGACTTCCCGAACAATGAAAATGTGATGCTGGTAAAAGGCGATACCGTGCCCATGAACAAGTATTACATTTCGTATAAGGAAAGAACCAGAGGCACCGATATTTCTGACAGAAAGAACTTATATTATACCATCGAATATTTCAAGAGGAACGACGATACCAAGCAATTGGAGAAGCAATTCGAACTGAAACCGATCTATCAGCTAAATGAAAAGATGGGCAATGTGAGCGAACCTTCTACCAAGCGGTTTTTAACCAAGGACATATACACCCACATCACCTATGCCGATATCGAAGATGTTGTAAACCCATCCTCCGTGGAAGGGTATAAGAAACCCATTACCAAACAGATGAAAATAGGAGATACCATCGGCTTGGCGAATACGCTGGTGGTCTTGACCGGCATAAATAAATCCGTAAACAAGGAAGCATTGAAACTGGACAAGAATGATGTTGCTGCAGGGGCAGTTTTAAAACTCATCGATATCAACCAGCATGAAGCCACAGTGGAACCGGTGATGGTCTTGCGTGGAAACAATCTCTTTTCAATTCCTGTTGTAGTGGATAGTTTGGGATTGAAGCTCGAATTCCCAAAAATAAACCCCGATAACGGCATGGCCGACATCGTGATAACCGAAAAGAAAACCAACGAATTCGTCATCATGAAAGCCATAATTTTCCCATACATCAACCTTCTTTGGCTCGGTTCCCTGCTCATGATTCTCGGTTGCCTGCTCGCCATCCGCAAAAGAATCCGATAAGGCAAAACAGCCCTCCTCCCATTTATAAT
The DNA here is from genome assembly GCA_903911135.1 of uncultured Bacteroidota bacterium. Taxonomy (GTDB): domain Bacteria; phylum Bacteroidota; class Bacteroidia; order AKYH767-A; family JABDAW01; genus JABDAW01. The sequence continues at coordinate 162 of CAIWCG010000219.1, read as the reverse complement.
TCATAATTCATCATTTATAATTTCAATAAGGAGCCTATGGTTCCTTCTCGTATCATGGCCAGTCCCGCTATTCGCTGTAGCCGCTGCCAGCCCAATACCGATACAAAGCAGCGGGCTGCCGCTACTATCGGGGCTATGCTTTGATGGCAGGTAGCTTCGAAT
>CAIWCG010000218.1 GCA_903911135.1 uncultured Bacteroidota bacterium | reverse complement strand
GCCTGCTTATAATTGCAGCAAGTTGCAACAACACATCCTCCGACAAAACAACTCAATCAACAGATAAAAAAGATACTGCGGTAGCCTCTGATAAAGGTATCGGAAGGTTTACCAATGTAAAATTGAATCATCCCTTGGATGAGACCATGATAACCAAAGGCTCTGCCGTATATAATGCCAAATGCATTGCCTGCCATAAACTCTCGAATGAGAAACTGGTAGGACCGGGATATAAAGGAGTTTGTGATAAAAGAACTCCGGAATGGATCATGAATTTCATCACCAACACCAATGTCATGCTCGATAGCGATTTGGTTGCACAGCAACTGATGGTGGTCTGTTTGGCCAGAATGCCCAACCAAAACCTAAGCGATGAGGATGCCCGCAATACCTTGGAGTTCCTTCTGAAGAACGACGGAAAGAATTAAGTTTTCTTTCTTCTTATAGAGTTATCAATTTCATCCATCACGATGAAGACTAGAGGTTTTTGGGTAAGTTTTTGCCTGATTAATTTGTGCGTAGTAGCCTTGTTGGGAGTTATCTTGAGGAGCAAGATGCTCTTTGAGCTGCCAAGCATAGACTACAACCATTTATTAAAGGTCCATTCCAACTTTGCCTTTGGGGCTTGGGTATCCCTTGCATTGATGGTACTTTTTACAAAAGATATCCTGACAGAAGTGCAACGTGATAAAAACATTTATCGAATCATTTTCTGGGGAATATTTGCCTGCTGCTGGGGCCTGGTATTGACATTGCCATTCGCTAAATATGCAAATTATATCTCCTACATTTCCACTGCTTTCATCTTCATCACCTACCTATTCTTTTTTGTTTTTATCAATGATGTCCGCAAAACAAGTGCGAGTAAAACTACCAAGGTGCTGGCCATATCTGCCTTGTCATACCTAGTGCTTTCTTCGGCAGGCACCTTTATGCTCGCCTACCTGTTTGCCACTAAATCCTTGAATGCGGTATTATATAGAGATGCCTTGTTTTCCTATTTGCACCTCATGTACAATGGCTTCTTCACCTTAGGTGTTTTCGCCTTATTGTTTCATCGGCTGGAATCAAAACTATCCGTCAGTGCAAATAAAAACATCTTTAATTTTTCGGTGCTGTTATCAATATCGGTTATTCCATCCATGTTTCTGTCCTATCATTGGCACGACCCAAGCAATTTCATCCATGCGGTAGCCTACTTGGGAAGTAGTTTGCTTTTATTGAGTTTAGCTTTATTCATCCGATTTCTGGTGGTCATGGCCAAACCGTTCAAACATGTTTCTCGCATCCTCAAATTCGTCGGATTTCTATCCATCGGCTCATTTGTCCTGAAGATGTTTCTGCAGAGTTTCACCATATTCAACGTCATTGGAAATCCAATATTCGGAGATCGTCCCATGATTATGGGCTTTTTGCATTTAGTGTTCCTGGGCTTTGTCACTTTATTCTTGCTCGCCTATTTTACCCAAACCGGCATTCTGAACTTAAAATTACTGATAACAAAAATTGCACTTGGCATCTTCACCATGGGCATCATCATCAATCTTGCCTTGCTATTCATACAAGGAATCGGGGCCTTGTTCATGAAGAGCAATGCCAACCTTCCATGGATGCTATGGGGAGCAGGATTATGGTTGTTCATAGGTGCTTTTTTGGTGAACATAGCCCGATTGAGCAGCATCATCAGCTATAATAAAGCTAAGATTTTGCCTAAAAGCACCTAAAGTGAAATTATTCAGGTAGTTATCAAGCAGTTTAATAAATGGCCAAACCATTCTTGGAAACCATTTATTCTATTGACACAATTATTTTTTGAAGCCTATATCCTCCACTCGTATCATCTTCGTCCCGCTATCCGCTGTAGCCGCTGCCTTCCCATTACCGACACCAAGCAGCGGGCTGCCGCTACTATCGGGGCTATGCTCTGACGGCAGGTTGCTTCGAATGAACTGCCTAAAAGAGAGCTGAATAATTCCCCTTTATCGGCATCGGACATTCGAAACACTGAATTCAGTTCATCCATATAAATATAAATGAACTGACCCAATGAACTCATTTTATCGTTTTCAGACATCCCGAAACGATTCAATGAGTTCATTTTATCACTTTCCCATAATCCCGAATTGATGCAATGAGTTCATTTTGCCATTTTGGGTCATGAGGAAACGGCTCAATGAGTTCAGTGAGCCACTTCCGGTCATTAAAAATCGACAAACTGAACTCATTGCACCCTCACTATTCTTACTTTTAAGGTGTTTTAGCTATAAATCTGATCTCCTGCGACAATATTTAATGTCTAATATCTAAACTTTCCGCTGCACGAAAAATATCTTGCCATTCATAGGTAGCATTACAAATGTCATGTTTGCGGTGTCCACTTGGGCGAGGGAGTGGAGTGGCGCCGAAGGCGGTTCTTTGCCGCCTTTGTCTTGCGTTTGTTGGTGGCGGCAAAAACGGAGCGTTAGCGACCCACGGAACACCCCGACCCCTTTAAGCAGCCTTTTTTCCCTTGGCTGCTGAAAGGGGGCGCCCCCATGAAAGAATTATAAATTAGGAATTATGGTTTATAAATTAAGTGTGTTGGGATGGTGCCAAAAAAAAGGGGCTGCACCTTTCGGAACAGCCCCCCACATTGTTGGATGTGTATGAAAATCTTTATCTGATGATGGTGATATAACCGTGGAAGTTGTAGTGGGTTCCATCTACACCCATCGAATTGACGATGTAGAAGTAGGTGCCATCGGGGCAGAGTCCTCCGCTGTCGTTGGTTCCATCCCATCCTATCATGGAGGTGATGGTTCTGACTTTCATTCCCCATCGGTTGAAGATTTCGATGTGGTTGTCGCTGACATTTTTATAATCTGGCCACCATAAATCGTTTTTGCCGTCGCCATTTGGAGTGAATACGTTGTATGGGAACATGTGCGAACGTTTATCTACGGTGATGATTTTCTTGATGGAATCGACACAGCCGTATTGGTTGACGACAATCAGCGTTGCGGTATAGACGCCACCACTGTCGTAAACGTGCAGGGTGTTATACAAAATGCTGGTGTCAGTCCAAGCTGGGTGGGTGTATGGATCTCCGAATATCCACAAGCTGGACAAGCCGGTAATAGGCAAGGAGGTGTTGGTGAAGTTAACCAACAGTGGCTCATAACCGGTAAGCGAATCAACCGTGAAATCGGCTACCACATGGGCACCTTTTATGAATACGCCTCCAATTATCCAACCAGATTTGCAACCGAATGCGTCCGTTACGAACAAGCTGTCTGCCATGGTAGTGTCTGTGTTGAGTGTAATGGAATCGGTGGTGTTGCCTATAGGATTGGTCCAAAGATATTGCCATCCGTTTTGAGGATTGGTAACCCAAATATGAGTGGCACCACCCCAACATGCAGAGTCGTTGGTGAGGATAGGAACCGGGTTGGCATGAACATCTACATAGGTTGTTCGAGTAATGGTACATCCGTTGGCATCAGTAATGGTTACAGTATAGGTATTGATACCGGTTATGGATGGATTGACAAATACATTTTGACTGTTCGAACCGTTGCTCCAAAGATACTGATAGCCTGGTGTTCCACTGCTGCCCAAAACAGCAAGCGTATCCGCATCTCCAGCACAAATGCTGGTATCGGAAACTTGTGCAAAGCCGTTTAGTTGTGGTGGTTCGGTAACGGTAACCATATCGGTAGAAGTACAACCATTTGCATCAGTAATGAGAACGGTATAGGTTCCTTGGGCCAATCCTGAAGCAGTAGCAGCAGTGCCACCCGACGGAGACCAGACATAATTATATCCCGTTACACCACCAGATGGGGTTTCTAATGCACCTCCGGTAGAACCACCGTTACAAAGGACGTTACTATGGCTATTGGAAGGAACCAAAGCCGCAGGTTGAGTCAAGTTAAAGGTGGACGTTTTGGTACATCCATTTGCATCTGTTACCAAAACTGTATATAGGCCGGCAGATAATCCAGATGCCGTGGTATTGGTTCCACCTGATGGAAGCCAAGTATAGGAATAATTGGTTACTCCACCGGTAACTAATGTTCCTGCAAAGCCATTCGTACCTCCATTACATAAAATGTTTACCGAAGTATCCAAGGACACCAAAGCAGGGGGCGATGTAATGTTGAATATGGCGGTAGAAGTACAACCAAGATGATCATCGATGGTTACAGTGTATGTTCCAACTGTTAAATTTGAGGCTGTAGAAGTGGTGCTGGTACTTGAAGTCCAAGTGTACCAAAATGGTGGTGCCTGACTGAAGACCGTATCAGCCGCAAGTCCTGTTGCCGCACCAAAACAATTGACATTATGCTGAAACTGATTGGTTCCTAAAGAATTTTGTTGAGTTATGGTAAATATGTTGGTATGTGTACATCCATGAGAATCCGTTACCAACACAGTATAATTACCGGCAGTAAGATTGGAGGCCGTTCCTTGTGTTCCTACAGAAGGTGTCCAAGAATAATTATAAGGCCCTACTCCACCTGCAGCAGTTATTAAAGCCAAACCACTGTTAGCGGCAGTATGGCAATAGATATTATGTTGATATGGGGTCAATACCAATTGTGTAGGTTGTGTTATTACAATCGTTGCTGTGGAAGCGCACAATACGGAATCGGTGACTACCACATTATAAGTCCCTGCAGGTAAATTGGATGCCGTTGCAGCCGTACCTCCTATCGGCGACCATAGATAGGTAAATGGTGTTACCCCTCCGCTGGTAACCGAAACATGCCCAGTACCTGTACTTCCTCCAAAACAAGCCACATCTGTGTGCGTAGCAGCGATTGTTGGTCCTACTCTGATATGTATAGTTTCAAAAGCGGTGTCGTTACATCCCCAACTGCTCGTAGTTACCAATCGTACATTATAAAAACCGGTATCAGGATAAGTAAAGGTAGGATTCTGCAAATTGGATGTATCACTGGTTACTAAGGTATCGCCAAAATTCCAATGCCAACCCGTTATCGTTCCTGCTGGAATCGTAGAGGTATCAGTAAAATGAACCGTCAAATCACAAACATTAGAGTGCCCAAAACCGATATTAGCACCCACAACCCGCAAACAATAGGCATGAGTATTGATTCCGATGTACGGACATGCATTATCTCTGACGGTGATGGTAAAGCAATAGTCGATGGTATTGGCAGCTGATGAAGGAGGTGTCCAGGTAAAGGTTCCAACTGGATGTGGAGGACCTGTGACGGTAAAGGTGGCACCAGGAGGCAATCCGTTTGCTGTCATGGTTACCGTATCACCTAGATCGCCATCATTACTATATACGAAAAAGGTATATGGCGTTTGAGAACATATGGTATCAGTAAAAACAACCAAACTGCTGTCGATACCGGTTAAGGTTGGAATATTATTGAGACAATTGATAACGTTTATCTGAATATCCCTTTCCACGATACCTACCAATACACCGTGTCGGTAATCCTTCACCATAAAGGCCATTACACCAATATCCAAAGCAGAAGGAGTTACACAAATACTGCCATTCAAACTGTCGAAAACAGCCGGTGGATTAGAACTGATTGGATTAAATGCGTCAAAAGTGGCACTACTGAAAGTAACTTGTTCATTAATATAACTCGATGAACCGCAAGTTCCCATCAAAGGAGTAATCATGGTATAAACCAATGAATCTCCATCCGGATCGATAGTCCCGTTGTTATAGCAATACGTCTGCCCTAAGCAAATGAAAGGCGTTGGCAAAGACGAAAAGGTCGGACTATTGTTTCCCGGCGTATTCGTATTTGGTAAATTCTGGTCCCTGTTATTCAATAACGCAAAAACCGTCAAGGAAGGATTACCCGTAATGGTATTGATGTTTCCATTCCTCGCACTCATCGAACTCGTGAAAATCCAATCAGGAGCCTGCGCAGGCATCGTAAAATCTCCTTCATACTTATACCATTTCACTCCCGGATAAATCGACAACGAATTCGTACACTGTGAACCTCCCGAATTAGGGCAAATAGGCGTTACCTCAACCGGTGCAGCATAGTTCACCGTAAAAGTACCGCTTTGTGCCAGCGTTACCGATTGATAACACAGCTGAATCGTCGGATATTGAGATTGCATCTGTATCGAACTCGAACAGTCGAAATAAAAGTTATACGTAAAATGGTAACTGTTACCGCCCGTACATCGATACAGGATTTCAGCGCCCATGGCATGCGTGGCATACGATTTTTGGTTAGCAGAGAAGAACACAACCAGCAATATCGCTATTACCTTTAATGAGTTAAGTACTTTTTTCATCATCGTTTTTATTGATTATTAAATTATCTTTTTAGAGTATTTTCCTTTGATTTGAGGCTACAAAAATTCAAATAATATTTGACATGAGCAAATTTCCACCGTATTTTTCAAGAATTTCTTCGTTACAATCCCTATTTTCATCGCTCATAATACGCAAAACCGATAGATGGTTGCCTGAAAAAAAGGATTAATCCCCCACCAAAGAAAACTTTCCCCCTGAACTCCACACCCCAATTCCCCAATGTCACCTCACATTGGCTGAAAACCACCTGTATCCCGTTCAAAACCACCTGTATCCCGTTCAAATCCACCTGTATCTCGTTCAAAACCACCCGGTTTCTGATGAGAACCACCCGGTTTCTGATGAGAACCACCTGGTTTCTGACGAGAACCACCCGGTTTCTGATGAGAACCACCCGGTTTCTGACGAGAACCACCCGGTTTCGGATGAGAACCACCCGGTTTTCAGTTTCAAGCAACATTTTCTTTTGAAGCCCATATGCCGTACTCGTCATCATGGATAGTCCCGCCAGCCATCGATTATCTGCCGCCAAACACCTTGCCCTTCGCAATGGCAGGATAAGCTGGGCATGTCGGGGCTAGGTCCCATGGCAGCTTGCTCCCATGACATTTTATCAAAATACCTTAAAACCACCTCCCCAACTCCACACTCAACAATAATTACCCATCATCAATACCTATATATAATGATGATATAATAGCATCGCCCCAAAGCGTGCCATCATAAAATCATTAAAAATTTGAAAGCTAAAAGACCGCTGCCCAAAAACCCGAAACTCCTCCGATTAAATCGAAGCCTGTCCCAAAAGTATGACCGGATTCTCCAAGAAAAACTTCAGCGTCTTCAAAAAATTAGAGCCCGTAGCACCATCCACCACCCGATGATCGCAACTCAAGGTCACCTTCATCACATTGCCCACCACTATGTTTCCGTTCCTCACCACAGGCGTTTCCTTGATGCCACCCACCGCCAAAATGCAGGCATCAGGCGTGTTGATGATGGCGGTAAATTCATCGATGCCCATCATTCCCAAATTCGAAATCGTGAAGGTATTGCCCTCCCAATCTGCCGGTTGCAGCTTTTTGGTCTTGGCCTTTTCAGAAAAATCCTTCACCTCCACAGCTATCTGCCCCAGCGTTTTATTGTCGGCAAAACGAACCACAGGAACTATCAAACCATCCTCTATCGCTATCGCAACCCCTATGTGAATATGATGATTGTATCGAATCTTGTCGCCCAGCCAAGAAGAATTCACCTTCGGATTTTGCCTCAAGGCAGCAGCACTCGCCTTGATGACCAAGTCATTGAAAGAAATTTTGGTATCCGACACCGTGTTGATGCTCGTTCGGGCAGCAATGGCATTATCCATATTTATCTCCATCGTCAGGTAGAAATGCGGAGCCGAGAACTTGCTCTCCGACAATCTTCTTGCTATGGTTTTCCTCATCTGGCTCACCGGCACCTCCTCAAAACTTTCTTTCTCCACCACGGTTTTATTCATCACCATGCCGCTTGGTTGGTTACTCGGCTTGAACCAGTCGATATCACGTTTCACTATCCTGCCACCTTCCCCTGAACCTAATATTTTCGACAAGTCTATTCCTTTATCCTTAGCCAGTTTCTTAGCCAATGGAGAAGCTTTGAGCAGACCATCATCAGAAGTAGAAACAGGTTCAGCAGCTTTCGCAACTGGCGCAGCTTTCTCTTCTACAACCACTTGTTTCTTGGGCTCTTCCTTCTTTTCAACCACAACAGTTTCCTTGGCAACAGGAGCTTCCTCCTTTTTACCCACAGGCTTGGCAGTTTCCGTTTTCAACAGCTCCTGAAAATCCTCACCTGCATTACCAATGACTGCAATGATGGCATCCACCGGAACGGCACTGCCCTCTTGAACACCTATATATAAAAGTGTCCCTTCCTGATAGGATTCGAACTCCATCGTGGCCTTATCGGTCTCTATATCAGCAACCACTTCGCCGGTTTTAATCTTATCACCAACTTTTTTATACCATTTTGAAATGACCCCTTCGGTCATGGTATCTGACATCTTGGGCATTCTTACAATCTCGGCCATAGCTTTAATTAATTATAAATTATAGATTATGAATTATAAATTTTCTGTTTGGAGTGTTTTGACAATAGAAGTTAAAATATTAACCAGTTCTTCTATTTTTTCAAGGTAAACGATATAGCTATACTTAACAATCTGGCTTCGGTTTAATAACTTCAACCAATATCTTGTTTCTCTAGCTTCTTTCAATGCTAATCCCATTTTTGAAGTGAAATCTTTCTTACTATAAGCACCTATCCCTTCTTCCACATTTGCTCCAATACTTGTTCCTGATCTCAATAATTGTTTTGAAAGTATGTATTCTTTATTTTCTATTAACATTTTGTAAAGATCAATTATTTCTAATGCAAAATCAAAGGATTTGTCTAATACAACATTTGCTTTTGCCATTTATGATTTATTATCCAACATTTGAAACTTGATAACCTCCATTTATAATTTATAATCTATAATTTATAATTACTCCATTATATATGGGTAGTCATCCTGAACATACACATCCTTATACAACTCTGATGCATCAGGATATGGAGACTCCTCCGCAAACTTAACCGAGTCATCCACTATTTCCTTTATCTTCTGGTTGATGGCATCCAGCTGTTCAGTGGTTGCATATTTCTTGCTGATGATGGTATTCAACACATGTTCTATCGGGTCCAAGCCTTTGTAATGTTCCACCTCTTCCTTGGTTCTATATTTTGCTGGGTCCGACATGGAATGCCCTTTATAACGGTAGGTCTTTATCTCCAAGAAAGTCGGGCCATCGCCTTTTCTGGCTCTCGAAACAGCTTCATCCATTGCCTTATGAACATCCTCCACCTTCATTCCATCCACCGGTTTCGAAGGCATCTCGTAAGCAAAGGCCAACTTGTAAAGATCCACCACATTGGTGGTTCGTTCCACCGAAGTGCCCATTGCATAATGGTTGTTCTCTACGATGAACACCACCGGCAGTTTCCAAAGCATGGCCATGTTCATGGTTTCATGAAAAGCCCCCTGTCGAACCGCACCATCGCCCATATAGCAGATGCAAACCAAGTCCGTTCCACGATATTTCTCCGCAAAGCCGATACCGGCACCCAAGGGAATCTGTCCACCCACGATGCCATGACCGCCAAAAAACCGATGCTCATGCGAGAACATGTGCATCGAACCGCCCTTGCCCTTCGAACAACCCGTTATCTTGCCGAACAGTTCAGCCATAACGGCCCTTGCCGAAATGCCCTTTGCCAAAGCATGACCATGGTCGCGATAGGCCGTAATCATCGAATCTTCGGGCCTGATGACCGACATGGCACCAGCCACTACCGCCTCTTGCCCTATATACAAATGGCAAAAGCCCTTGATTTTCTGCATACCATAAAGCTGCCCCGCCTTCTCCTCAAACTTTCGCATCAACAGCATGCTTTCATACCATTGCAAATAGGTTTCTTTTGTGATTTTTATTCCTGCCATATTGAAGTAATGAGCCGCAAAATTATAATAATTATCGAAATTATAAGTCCCTTCAGCCCCATGCCACCCCACAAAATCAAACCCATCCTCTTCCAATTTATAATTCATAATCTATAATTCATAATTATTTCTTGGAGCCTATATCCTCCACTCGTATCATG
>CAIWCG010000217.1 GCA_903911135.1 uncultured Bacteroidota bacterium | reverse complement strand
TTACTAATAAGGTCAGCCCTTTTATCACTTTTTCGCCTTTGCTGCTTGGATCAACCGGAAGAATAGTTACTCCACGATCAACACTCGTCTGAATTTGGTGTGGACCCGTGCCTTTCATCCTGTAAAGAACAGAAGCGGGTTCCGGTCCGTCCAATAATTCATCCTGGCGTACGCCATGAGAATGAAAAGTTTTCAACTCCATATCAAAACTTTCGGCTATTTCATTCGCTACCGTATGGTTTGGAGCAGCGTTTACCAATGCCTGTCCGGCAAGGCGATAAGCTTCTATGTCGCCATCCATAAGATCTACCGCACCATCGCGCTGGGTAACCGTTTTTGTGGGAGGCGTGGTTTTAGTGGCTGCTTCAAAATTGATGACATCAGTAATGTGTCCGTCAAAAACAATTAAGGTAGGAACAGGTGGGCTGTAATAGATGTTTCCGGTCAATGCCAGTTTAATAGATCTTGCTTTAATCACTTTTCCCGGAACATCCTTGGGTTCGTGTACTACGAGTTCGTATTTTGGTGTGCTCATTTTTTTTTATTTTTAGTTTTTTTAGTCTTTATTTTTCTATCGAAGCGGGAAAATTACAAAAAAATATATAACTGCCAAACAAAAATAAATTTTTCTGCCATTTTAGCTATAAATATTCATCCATATTTTTTTAGGCTTTGGTTAAATTTTAGAAAATATGGCTTGAAATAGGCACCATCGTTTTTATCAGCCAAACGGTTAATTCGGTTAATGACCAATTGCTTTTTTTTAATTGCTGAAAATTTTTATAATTGCCCATCAAATAAATGGTATCTTTTGTTGAACAATTAAAACTTAAAATCATGGGCAATAATTCGCAAACATTTTCTTTAAAAAAATGGATACTCCTCACTTGGTCGGGCTGGTTTGTTGGCGTAGCGCTCGTTCTGGGGCTTTCCGCCATCTTGGAAATGCTTCAGGCAGGCAAGCTTTTGGGAGATCAATCCGCCGTGGGTATCGGTATGGGCTTTGGCGTAGGACTGATGCAATGGATCATGCTGAAAAATCATTTGAAATCATCGCTGGGATGGATATGGTCTTCTTTGATCGGGTTTGCAATTGGATACATCGCCGTCGATAAATACTGTTCCAGCCTCTCGCTGAAGCCAGAATCTTACTTGCCATTTGCAACTGCTCTTGGAGCCCTGATAACCGGCTTGCTGCAATATTTTTTCATTCTTAAAAAGGTTTCCAATAGCGCCATGAGTTGGATATGGGTTTCCTTTTTTGCCTGGGTGGTGGCACATCTTATGGTCCAAGGTCTTTTCTTGATTGATCATAAAAGCCTTGGTATTCATGTGCCTCGCATTATTGGGATATTAGTTGCCGTTTTCAGCATTCTTTCTGGTGGCCCCTTGCTGGGATATATCACTGGCAAGAAAATCATTTCCATCCTTAAGGATAGAATATAAAACAGCGATTATTTTCAAGATATAATCAGATGGCTGTTTAATATAAATCTGTATTTTTGTGCCCAACAAAAAAACAAAAACATGAATCCAGCATTTAGAAACAGCCTCGCCATCATCATCGGCGCCATGATAGGCGGAGCGGTAAACATGGGCATCATCCTGATAAGCGGCCACATCATTCCACCGCCAGCAGGAGCAGATTTAACCACCGAAACGGGCCTCAAGGCAGCCATGCAGCTCATGGAACCGAAGCATTTCCTGATGCCATTTCTGGCGCATGCCATCGGAACGCTTGCCGGGGCAATCATTACCGCCCTGCTTGCCGTCAGCCATAAAACATGGTTAGCCCTAGCCATCGGAATCTTCTTTTTGGCAGGTGGCGTGATGGAGGTAATCAGCCTGCCATCGCCAGTTTGGTTCACCATCACTGACTTGGTTTTGGCTTACATTCCGATGGCTTTTCTTGGAGCTAAATTGGCAGAAAAGAAGAAGTAATCGGTGTTTTGTCGTCGAAAAGCAAATAGCCTGAACTTTTACTATTTTTGCATCGATAATATCTTTAATAATAATCAATAAATAATAACAAAATGGCATTCACACTTCCACCCCTCCCTTATGCATTCGATGCGCTAGAGCCGCATATCGATGCCCGCACTATGGAAATTCATCATGACAAACACCATGCTGCCTATGTAACCAATCTTAACAATGCAATTGCCGGCACCGATGCCGAAAGCAGCAGCATTGAAGACATCTGTAAAAATATTTCCAAGTACCCTATGCCTGTCCGAAACAATGGCGGTGGTCACTTCAATCACTCTATGTTCTGGACCATCATGGCTCCTAATGCAGGTGGAAATCCTACCGGCGCTTTGGGTGATGCCCTCAATGGAGCCTTTGGTTCTTTTGATGAATTCAAGAAGTTATTCGCCAATGCCGGTGCCACTCGTTTTGGTTCCGGTTGGGCTTGGTTGAGTGTTTCTGATGGCAAGTTAGTGGTGTCGTCCACCCTAAACCAAGACAATCCATTGATGGATATTGCTGAAGTAAAAGGCACACCCATTTTAGGAATGGATGTTTGGGAACATGCCTATTATCTGCATTATCAAAACCGCCGTCCCGATTATATGAATGCATTTTTCAATGTAATCAATTGGGATGAAGTGGCAAAAAGATTCTCTGCTATCTGATACGCTTTCTCTTAAAATTAAAAGGGCCGATGTAACTAGTTACATCGGCCCTTTTTTATTTCTGATGAATGTTAATTACTGGTTACTTTTTCTCTTCAATATTGAAGTTGTTAAGTTTCATTTCCTTGCCATCTACATAAAATATCTCAACCACCATCATACCATCCGGACTATATATTTTCCAAGTGCCGTCTCTCATTCCCAATCGCCAAGTCTGCTCTTCCTTCACCACACCGTTATCATAAAAATATTTATGTATTCCATTCTCTGATCCATCTAGATAACTCCCCACAAAAGCAACCTTTCCATTGTCATAAAACTCTTTCCATTCACCATCTTCCTTGCCTTCCACAAAGTTTCCATTGGCAATATAAAATCCGTTCTTATATTGCCATTCGCCTTCTCGCTTTCCGCTTACATAATTGCCATAACAAATCACTGTTCCGTCTTCGTTGTATTCCTTCATCATCCCCTCTTCCTTGCCATTCTTATAGCTTTCTTCCCTTAATATTTTAGATGTGGCATAATACCATTTCCAGGTGCTGTCTATCTTGCTCATCTTAAACATTCCCTCTTGTTCCAACACCCCGTTTTCGTAAAAGAATTTCCAAAAGCCATTCTTTTTTCCATTCACATAATCACCTTCTGCCTTCAATTGACCGCTTTCATAATAATCTTCCCAATGTCCTTGTTCCAGTCCATATTCATCCAAAATACCATGACGAATCATTTGTCCATTCTTAAAAATCTTTGCATCTTTCGGTGTTCCATCTTCATTATATTCCCTAAATACTCCTTCTCTTACACCTTTGTTGAACATACCCATGCTCTTTACATTTCCATCATCATAATATTCCTTTTTGATGTCCAGTTTCACCGGTTCATACACATCCCTGGGCACTTCCACACCATTGTTATATAATTTTTGACTGATGAGCGTTCCATTGATGTCATACTCTCTCCATTGCCCATGCATCAAGTCGCTTTTATAGGTTCCTTCAATCTTAAGTTTCATATAATTTCCATCCCTGTTATGATCAAAAATAGAATCATTTACAGGAAAAAATTCTTTCCAAACTCCTTGTTTCAAGCCCCCTTTATCAATGGCATTTATATATTCCTCATTGGTTAAATAACCATTCTTGTAAGTCTGTATTGTCACTATTTTACCAAGTGGAGAATACTCTCTTCCCAAGCCATTTTCCAATCCTTCATTGTATGGAACTTCCTTGGTAATCATTCCGCTGTCATTAAAATACCTGCATATTCCATCCTTTACATCAGCGGTAAACCGTTCAGATGATTTCAATTTCCCAGAGGTATGATAACTTCTCTGAACACCATTCTTTTTACTTTCCTTATATGAATATTCAGCGGTCATTTTTCCTTTTTCATCATAGAATTTCCAGATGCTGTCCAATTTGAAATCCTTCCTGTTTCCTTCCGATTTGATGATTCCATTTTCATAATATGTTTTCCAATAACCATCCGGCTTTCCTTTCTTTATCGTCCCTTCGCTCGACAGTTGTCCATTGGCATAATAAAGTTTGGTGTAGCCATCCTTCGGTGTTTCCTGACCAAAAGAATTCCATGTCATCAGGCAACAAACAGCCCAGACAAAAATAAATTTAAAACAAACTTTATTCAACGCTTTCATATCTTTTTAAGACGGTCAAAATTACACATTATTTGGAAACGTACCATCGCTGCTTTTCTTTTGAACATTTTTACTTTTCAACAAGTAGTTATCTTACTAATATTATTAATTTATTTT
>CAIWCG010000216.1 GCA_903911135.1 uncultured Bacteroidota bacterium | reverse complement strand
TTTAATATGTATTCGTTAAGCTTTTTAATCCGTGCCTCCACCCGGAGGACTTGTTTCCAAGGAATTAAATTTGCTTAACGTGCCCCGCAGCTTCCGTCGTATGGCGCACTTATCTTATGGCCGCATCTTGATTCGAGCTTTGTTGAGAGTAGGGGAGAGCTTTTTCATCAGGTTATTGATTTATATGGCGGTAAAACAATAAAAAATAATAACAATGAACAATATTTATTATGAAGATGATGAATGAGGTGATGATATTGCACAAAAAAAACCCCGATAGACATCGATCTACCGGGGTGTCTGAAAAGTAAAATTACAATCGTTTAGTTGACCATGAATCGCATCATTTTTTCGCCTGCGCTGGTGGTAACTCTAACAAGGTATAAACCAGGAGCATTTTGTCCTAAGGCTATCTGTTTGATGTTTTGACCGGCATTCAACTGAATGGTTTCGTTATAAACAACTTGACCAGTGACGTTCATGATTTGCAAAGAAGCATTTTCTGCATTGACAGCATTGATGTCAAAAGAAAAGTTTCCACTGTTAGGATTAGGATACACATTGATTTCAGGAGTTGCATTTGCAGTGGCAATTCCAGTTACAGCTTCGTGAGTAGGGTAGGTAGCGGTGTAAACATTGTCGCCAGAAGTAGTTTGATCACCATCAGCTTCCAAGAAAGCGCCATAGAAGGTAAGTGGGCCTAATCCAGATGCAGGTGCAGTCCAAGTAAAGTTCCAGGTTTGTCCACCAGTGTTATTGGTGCTGGTCAAAGTACCTGCAATATAACGGCTGCTGCTAAAAGTCTGTGTTGCCGATCCATTGTGCAAAGTTCCTAAAAACGTACCAGTAGGACTTTGAGCGGAAAGTTCAAATTGCCACATTCCACCTGCTGTTCCACCTACGGTAGCAGTAATGTTATAAGTTTGACCGGCAACATATCCACCAGCTGGGAAATTTGTTGTGATTACTGCATGTGCAGAACCAGAGTTTACAGGAGCATCTGAATGGCAATCATAACAAGTGGCTCCGCCATTACTAGGTCCTCCTGATTTGCCTGATGGAGGAGGATTTGGGGTGAGAATACCGATAAAGCTCATGCAAAGCACAAGGATACCGATAACAACAATGGTTTTTCCGAAAGCACTGGCTTTCACTTTTACAATTACTGATCCCAACGTGGTTGAAAGCAGTCCGAACATTTTTAAATTTTTCATAATAATTTTTTTTGTATTAATTTTTAATTCATTTAGTATTTATTTTTTATTTGACATTTTTTATTTGAAGTACTCGTAAGCAAATCTATATTTGGCTATTAGTTGCATGTTATGGTTATGTTCTGTTTTTCCAATCAATAATCCATTCTTATCGTAGTCGTATGTTGTTGTTGTTTCGCTGGGCGAATTTATAAAGTTTTTTTCTTTCACCAAATGATTATTGACAGAATATTCAAATTTTGTTTGTTGGGTCATGACTTTGTCCGCATGAAAATACTGTGTTGCATCAATTACATTGTCCAAGCTGTCATATTTGTATTCCCAAACCGACATCAGGCTATCAGTAGGCCCGTACTCTTCATCCTTCACTTTTTTATTTCCTTCATAACTATAATTGAACCTTGATCTTAATTTTCCATCGGGAGCATACCAATATAAATCCGATAACTTGCCTGTTGCATCATACTTTGCAGTGTTTTTATATTTTACGTTAGCCCCATCATAATAGACCAAGTTCTTTCTTCTGTGGTTATCATCGTAATCTCTCGTTTCAGAAAATACAACTCTATTTTCTTTGTTGATTCCTTTGGATACAATTAAGTTTTTGTTGTTGTCATATTCAAAAGAAGTTTGGCAATCCAAACTTCCATCATCGATAAATGTGTTTTTCTTGATTTTTAATCCCTTGTTGTCGAAAAACTTTTCCTCTCTAAGATATTCGTTTTGCTTTTCACCCATCATGTAGGTGGTTTCATACTTTTTGATGCAACTGATCTTGTTTTTTTTGACCATTTCGAATTCTTTTTCTTCATCGGTCTTGTTTACTTGAACTTTGGTGCAGCCACCAATGGAAACAAACAGGATAATAAAAACACCAATTGGAATGGATTCGGATAGTGATGATAAAGTAAAAAAGCCGGAACGGGAGACAATTGTGTCATCCAAATGGTTGTCTGGAGATAACCTTTCATTATCTCCCGTTCCAAGAGGTACTAAATCTTGTATGGCTTTTTTTAAGTACATTTTGATTGCTAAAAATGATTAATGAACGATAACGATTTTTTCCGTCTTCACCAATCCTGAATTGTTGAATATTTTTACAAAATAAGTTCCATTTTCAAGTTTACCAACAGGAACCTTTGTATTTTGTTCTGTTATGGAACCGATTGCCAATACTTCTCTACCAGTTATGTCATATATGCCTGCAAATACCTTATCATTGTTGACTTTGCTTATTGACAAAGTTGTTGAAACAGGGTTAGGATATACTTCAATACCGGTAGCGTTTGTTAAATTACTTATGCCTGTATTAACTGCAGGGTTCCATCTGATAGTTTGAATAGCTGTAGCACTATCTGGGTATAATTGAATATCAACAATCGGGCCTCCACCTACATTGTTAGTAATGTAAGAATAGGATTGAACACTCGAGGTTTTGTTGCTCAAGTTAATCCAATAATGATTGGCACCAATAACCACTTTTGCCCACATGCTATCAACAATATTCTTCAGGATGTTTTGACGTAAGCAAGGGAAAGATGCATTAGGAGTGGTAACTGTTCCAAAGCCATCCATGTTTGAATGAATGATAACAAACTTCTTTTCCCTTACAGAATCTACAAAATAACCGGAATACATTGCACCATAATTAAAATAAGAATCATACAGGGTAGAATCTGTAAATGTGGTAGTGAATGTAGATGGGAACGTAATTATTGTTTCTGGATCAGAAAGTACAAGGGCATGATTGGTAGCATTTGCAAGCAAATCACCAGCATTGCCTAACATCTTTACCCCAGTGCTTGATGTATCGAAATACACGTAATTTACCCCGCCTTGATTCATGCATAAATTGGAGGTAGGGTAGGAGGAGCCTAATAACCCAGCTGTTGGATTAATGAAGCTATCAACAGTAGTAATATGAGAATGCAATGCGCTAAAATTCCATGTTGCATTTATTCCACTACTACCGGGAGTGATACTACTTACTGGCAAAGTGTCGGTTTTTTGAACAAGGTAAGCACCTATATTGCCGTAGTTTGCCGAAGTAATGACTATTTGAGCATTTAATATGGAAATCCATCCTATCAATGCTATTGCTAAAACACCTATCTTTTTCATAATTACAAAATTTATAATTACTTAAATAATACTAAAACTCAATATTATTTGCTCCTACCATCATAATATGTTCCATTACATTAAATACAGGTCCGATTGAAGTGGATATAATGTAATAGTCTGTTGGTACAAATTTGAATTGACCTTCAAAATTATGATACCAAGCAAAAGATGCACCAGAAAATACCTTAACCTTTCCCTGATACTCAAAATACATGTCACATGGTTTTGAAATAGGAACATCCCAAGGACCGGCGTATCCACCAGCAGTATCAGGAGGCATTGCTGTTACTCTTGGAGCAACTATTTCGCCACCTTGATGTTTGTAGAAACCTGTCAATGTACCATGAGCGAGATAACCTTTACCATATTTTATAACGGTACCATAATCAGCAAAGAACCAGCAAGTGTCTGTTTGAGCAATTACACTGATAGCACCTGTAGCGCTTTTTGCGGTATCAACACAAAGAGTTTTGGAAACGCATGCTCCTGGGGTATCTCTTGCTGTTTCAAGCGTATTGATTGAAGATAAATTTACATAAGCTAAAATTTGGATGTTACCTGGGTTTGCTTCATCAAAAGCGAATTTAGACATCGTGAATTTATTGAAACCACCTGTTAAAGTAGTATTGTTTGTGTGATAATCTGTGGTCCAATTAACCTTACTGTGGGCATTCATGGTAATTTTTCGACATTGTGTATTTGCAGTAATCGTATCAAGTGCAATTTTGCAAGTTCCTGTTGGAGGAACCGTACCCAAATAGACATTTTGAGATACATTGGAAGTGCCTACATTGATTGCATAACCTCCACTTGTTACGAAGTTAATTCCTTGAATCAATCTTGCTCCAGCATAATTGATGTTTGCGTTATTATATTTTCCTACAATATAATAAGGGCCAGGATACAATCCATTGAATCGATAGTTACCTGATGAATCAGCAAAAGTGGTAGCAATAAGATTACCGGTGGTATCCATACCTTGGTAAATGTTTATTACGGCTCCCTTTGCTAGAATAGCAGCGTTCGTGTAACTTGGATAGGTACAGTTTCC